>JASIEN010000537.1 GCA_030045935.1 Candidatus Sulfotelmatobacter sp. | reverse complement strand
CCGTTCAAGGGGTCCGTTTGCGAGAGAATGTCATTGTAGAGTTGTTGGACCTGTCCGGCGCGTGCCGACCAACTGAGCGTCTTGGCGAACTTCGACGCCTGCACTGACATTTCAGTTTTCCTGACCTGTGAAAACGAAGCATATTGTTCGATGGCAGTCGCAAGATTTCTGACGGTTTCGTCGGGGCTGCCCACGGCAACCTTAATGGAAGCCACCGGAGGTACAAAATCGTGAGCGCCGTGCAAGTCGAGAGCGATGATCGGAAGCCCCATCGCCATGGCTTCAAGCAACTGGGAGCCGAATGAATCTCGCAAACTTGTAAAAAGCATCGCATCATGCTCCAGATACGCCGTCCGAACTTCACTCCACGTGAGGCGCGACCCCTTCCAGAACACCCTTTTCTGAAGATTGCGCTCGCTGATCATTTGATGCACTACGCCCGGATCGATGCCTTCACCTGCAATGGTTAGTATCACGTCTTGACGAACCGCTTTCAGAGCGTCGAGGGCCAACGGAAGCGCTTTTCGCGCGAGCATCCGTCCGACCCAAAGAAGCCTCAAAGCGCCCTGTGCCTCCTCGAAGTCACGGGGTTCATTTGCAAAGTAACTGTCCGGAAGTCCTGCATCGCACATGAGACTTGTGTTTTTGCACCCTAACGAACTAACCAGACGCAGAGTGTGCCGGTTGGCCGCCAGAATAAAATTCATGCGCCGCAACCATTCCCCATGAACAGGTGAAAACGGCAGCGCCCGGGTGATTGAAGTTCGGCGTTGCTCTTTCGATCGCTCCGCGCCGAAATATTTCAGCATGCTTGCGGGAGCCGTTTGGCCTCCGCCGACCGGTCCAAATACAACGGGAATTCCCAAGCGCCACAATTGGGAGGGAACGTGAACGCTGCCGTACGTAACATGATGCGCGATCTGAAATTTGAACTCACGGTTCAGCCTTCTGGCCGCCGTCAAAGCGCATATCTGCCAGCACGCATAGTGCAAAGCCTCGGATCTCTTAGCCCACGCGTACGGTACGCGAACAAATGCAAAGTGCAAGTTCGGAATTGGGCCATTCCGCAACCTGGCTTCAATCGACTCCTGGTTACGTTGTGCAACAAGGACATGCACCTCGATGCCGCGCGCAGCCAGATGCGTTGCCCAGTTCCAACCGTAGCCCGGCTCGCTCCCGGCATTCGGCCGGCAAGCGTACGCAGAAAGCAAAAGGCGCATAGGTGAGATGGCGCTGCGGAATTGCGCCGTGATCGGCTAGGTCTTGCCGTCCGACGCGGCAGTGGCCATCGGCACTCGACGGTAGACCGACAAGCGATAGTTCGGTAGCGACAAAAATCCCCAGCGGTCCTCGCTGCCGAACAATCCTGTATGCACTGGAATCAAATCCGGTCCCGTGTTGTACCATGTACCCCCCAGCACCTTCAGAACCCATAGTTTTTTGGGATCTATGACACAGACTGTGACGCGATCCTTTTGGTCGGGAGACATCCAGGTCCCGGGATCCCAGAACAACGTTGTGGCGCCGGTCAATTTGGCAGGGAAATACGCTTGTGGGCTGACGTAGGCCCAGTCATCTGGCCGCACATTTGCGTTAACAAACTGCTGCACCTTCGAATAGTCGCGATCTTTCCAATCTCGCGCGCAGGCAAGTACGTGCAGGCTGACTCCAACAATGCTCGCCACAACACACAGGGCCGTCGCGTAGCGGCGACCCGTTGTTGGTGGAGCTAAGTCAAGGCTTCCGCAGACACAGATGGCTAGCGGTATGTATATCATCCAGCCATAGTAAGTAGGGAATTTCCCAACCGCGATCAGAGTCAGCGCCAGCACGACGCTGGATATCAATCCATATGTCAGCAGGGAATGTAGCCGCAGAGAGTGTCTGCGATAAGAAGCGAACGCCAGCAGGACGATTGCACACGCGACCAGAGGCAGGCTGAAATCCTTGGGCAGCATATTCGAATGCCGGAACTCTCCGTGAAGTAGGCTGCCAAAGAATCCAATCCCTTTGGATTGTGAATTAAGAAATTCGAAGAAGTATCGGAGTACGCCGTGGCTGGCGAAAAAACCAAGCAGGCCGAGGCCACCAGTTGCGACGCCGGTGAAGAAAGCAAATATCTCCCGCCAATACCGGGAGAGCGTAAACACCAGCAGCGTTCCGGCCAGCACAGCCTCAAGAGGCAATAGTTGCAATCCGATCCAGGGAGATGCCGCTCCGACAATTGACAGTGCCGTCAAACGCAGTGGCGTGGATGCCAGGGAAAAACTCCAGAAAGCGAATGCGACGACCAGCATTCCCAGGCAATCGTATCGCCCGCAGCGGTAAGAAAAGATAATCGAATAATCGCAGACCAACATCGATACAAGCAGAAGTCGCATGCGCGTGGAGAATACGACCGGGATGCGCTTGGCAGCGGACCAAATCAATACGACCGCGATCGCCATGTATGCGAAGTTGATCGATCGAACGGACCGCATGGAAATTCCAAATACTTGCAGCCAGGGAATGAGCAATGCGGAATGGGCAGGACCGTTGTAAAAGTAGAAAATGGGTGAGTCTAGGCCCAGAACAGTCGTAGTGAATCCGTGTCCCGTAAGATAGTTGACGGCAGGGTCCGTGTAAAATACTTCGTCGAGAAATGGAAATGGATAACGGTCCGCGGTAATTACATTGACCAACAAGAACAGGA
>JASIEN010000536.1 GCA_030045935.1 Candidatus Sulfotelmatobacter sp. | reverse complement strand
GGCAACGGTGTCGTCTGTAAGAACTGCGCAGCGCCGATCAATCCGCAATCCGTCGGGGAAAAGGGTGGATGCAATCCCATCCCGCTGAAGTCGACCCAGACCGCCGATTCCATCATCATCCAAGAGGCGGACATTGCGGCCGGTAGCCGCGTGTTCGAGAAGCAGTAAGTGTTCGCCCGCCTCGTCTACGAGTCCTTTCGCCGGCAGAAGCGGCGCAAACTGCTGGCTGGCGCGGCGATCACTCTAGGCGTAACTGTTGCGACAGCGATGATCGCCGTCGCGACCGACATCGGCGACAAGATCAATCGCGAGCTGCGAACCATCGGTGCGAATCTACTCGTCACTCCAGAAGAAGATACGTTGGATGTCGAGATTGGCGGGGTGAATCTGAAGCCGCCGAGCGATGGCGCATTCCTGAACGAAGCCGACCTTCCCAAAATCAAAGGCACCTTCTGGCACAACAACATTACCGGCTTCGCGCCCATGTTGCCGGTGAATGTCGCTTTGCAACGCGACGGCAAGACCGAAAATCTGACCCTAGTGGGAACCTACTTTGCCAAGGAGCTCGCATACGGAAAAGAAGATTTCACAACCGGAGTGCGATCGACGCATCCGTGGTGGAAGGTTTCCGGCGCATGGCCAGACGATAACTCGCGCGATGTGTTGGTGGGAGAACGGCTGGCAGCAAAGCTCTCAACCAATCCAGGGGATGAAATCACGATTTCGGGCCGCTCGCTGCACGTAGCGGGAATACTGTCGTCCGGCGGAGCAGAAGACGATGAGATTGTCGCGCCCATCGCTCTCGCGCAGGAGATTCTCGGCCGCCCGGGCGCAGTTCGCCGCGTCTACGTGAGCGCCCTTACCAAGCCTGAAGACGCGCTTGCCCGCCGCGATCCCAAGAGCATGTCAGGTCCCGTCTACGACCGCTGGTATTGCTCTCCCTATCCGCAGTCGATTGCCTATCAGTTGCAGGAGGCGATTCCGCACTCGCATGCCGAACAGATTCGCCAGGTGGCACAGAACGAAGGCGCGGTATTGACGCGCATTGATGGTTTGATCTTCCTGATCACGCTAGCCGCCTTGATTGCCTCGGCCCTGGCGGTTTCTGCAGCCATGGCAACAACGATTTTTGAACGGCGCAGCGAGGTGGGATTGATGAAGGCTCTGGGCGCGGGCCGGGTCGCGGTGGCGTCGATCTTCTTTGCTGAAGCGGCGTTGCTCGCGATCGTCGGAGGCCTCGTAGGATTCGCTTCCGGCAGTTTGTTGGCGCATCAGATCGGGCGATCGATTTTCAACTCCGATATCGGCATTCCGCCGGTGCTGTTTCCAGTGATTCTGGCCATTGCCGTAATCGTCACCTTTGCCGGAAGCGCGGCTGCGATTCGCAAAGCCGTCAGCCTTGACCCAGTGTTCGCCTTGCGGGGTGAACTGTGATGGCGCGCTCGAATTCGGTGCAGGAAGTGGCGGCGAGTAGAAAGATGGGTCCGCACACCTCGATGTTTGTGCGCATGCTGATTCGCGCGGCCGTGCTGCGCCGTGGGCGCGCAGCTTCAGCGCTGCTCGCCATGGTCGTAGCGGCCGCAGTTGGCACGGCAATGCTGAATCTATATGTGGACGTGCAGGCCAAACTGCGGCGCGAATTCCGCAACTATGGCGCCAACATTATCCTGCTCGGCAAAGACGGCGCTTCCCTTCCCGCTGAGGCTCTCTCGCACACTGAGGCGGTGATCAACGGCCGCGGCATCGTCGCGCCGTTTGCGATGATTGTGGCGCGCACGAGCAATGGCCAGCCTGTCGTCGTGGTCGGCGCAGATTTTGATCGCGTGAAGCAGCTCGACCGCTGGTGGCAGGTGAGCAACTGGCCCTCTGCCCCGCAGCAGGCGCTGGTGGGTGTGCGCGCGGCTCCGGTCGTCACGCCGAAGAATCAGCCGTTCGATCTGAGCTTTGAAGGACGCTCGATTCAAGTTGCGCCTGCAGGCACTGTGCAGACTGGCGCTGCCGAGGACAGCCGGATCTATCTTTCGCTGAATGATTTCGTGAACTGGACTCAGGTTCCGCCATCGACGATCGAAATCGCCGCCTCTGGATCGCCCGAAGAGGTTACCGCTATCATGGATGAACTACAGCGATCGATTCCGGCGGCCGATGTTCGTCCTGTGCGGCAGATTATGGAAGGAGAGGCGCGCGTTCTGGGTAAAACACGATCGACTTTGATGGCCGCGACCGCGCTTATTGTTTTGACCGCCGCGCTCTGCGTGCTCTCCACGCTTATGGGCTGGGTGTTCGACCGCCGCCGTGATTTCGCTATCATGAAAGCGCTTGGTGCGTCCGACTGGCTGTTGAACGGATTTTTTGCCGCCGAAGCTGCGGCAATGGGCGCGACCGGCGCGATAGTCGGATTTGGCCTCGGCGTCGGCATCGCCGCCTGGATCGGCCGGGTTAACTTTCATGCTCCTGTCGTGCCGCGGTTCGGTGTTCTGCCTGTAATTTTGGCTGGTAGCATGTTGGTCACGCTGCTCTCGGCGATCCTGCCGATTTCGCTGTTGCGGCGCGTGCAGCCGGCGGTCATCCTGAGGGGTGAATGAAATGATTCAGATCAAGAATGTGACCAAGCTCTATCCTGCCAAAGCCGCGAGCAATGGCTCGGGCGACCAGAACGGCGCGATTCGCGCGCTGGATCACATTTCCCTGCACGTAACGCCAGGCGAATGGCTGTCGATCATGGGACCATCGGGCTCGGGCAAATCGACTCTGGTCAACCTCATCGGCTGCCTCGACCGGCCGACCTCCGGTGAAATCTGGCTCGACGGACAAAATGTTGCCGGCGTTTCTTCTTCTGACTTGAATCGCGTGCGCGCTGAAAAAATCGGGTTTGTCTTCCAGCAGTTCCATCTCATCCCTTTTCTCACGGCAGTCGAGAACGTCATGCTGGCGCAATACTTCCACAGCATGACCGACGAAAAAGAAGCGATCGAAGCCCTCGAACGCGTAGGCCTGAAAGACCGCGCCCATCACTTGCCTTCACAGCTTTCCGGCGGCGAGCAGCAGAGAGTTTGCATCGCGCGGGCATTGATCAACGATCCCAAGATTATTTTGGCCGACGAGCCTACCGGCAATCTCGACGCGGTGAATGAAGAAATCGTTCTCCGCCTGCTGCGTGACTTTCACCAGCAGGGACGCACCATCGTCATGGTCACACACGATCCGGTGGTCGCGCGCCTCGCCGATCGCCGCATCGAATTCCATCACGGCAAAATCGCCTCGCAGGAAGTATTCTCGATGGCCGACGAAGAACAGTTCGACGAGGTGCTGGAAGAATTGTGGGTGCTCGAAGAGCACGGCGAGATCGCCGAAGTCGAGCGCATGGAAGTACACGGCGCGCTGCCGGTCAGCATGGCCATCGAAAAAATGATGGCCATGGGATTGGTAACCTCTGCCCCGCATCCGCCGGAATCTCACGATCACAAGCCTTTCGTGAACCCTTGCCACGATGCTTTGAAGCCTGTATCAGCTTCGGTAGGAGATGGGACTTTAGTAGTCGAGCTTACCCCTCGCGGCCGCGAGCGCGCCGGCAGCATCATCCGCCGTCATCGCCTCGCCGAGCGGTTGTTCACTGACAGCCTCGCCATGGATAGCGAATCTGAAATTGAGCAGCAGGCCTGCAAGTTCGAGCACATCCTGTCGCCCGAAGCAACGGATAAGATCTGCGCGTTCCTAGGACATCCGCGAACCTGCCCACATGGCGCGCCGATTCCGCGAGGTGAGTGCTGCGGCAAGCCGTCAGAGATCCAGGCGCCGGTTGCATCGACGTCATTTCAGAGGCGGACCTAGAGCCGCAGGTCAGTAAGGCGCGTTAGACATCCACACTGATATCATCGAGCTTCAAACCCTTCGAAAAAATGTCCTCCCGTCGCCCCACCATCGGCGTTTTCGACTCCGGCTTCGGTGGTCTGACCGTTCTTAAAGCATTACTTGAACTCGTCCCTGACGCCGATTACCTCTACTTCGGCGACACCGCCCGCCTTCCCTACGGATCGAAGTCCGTCGAGACGGTCGCGCGTTACGCGGTTGAGGCTGCACATTACCTCGAATCTCATGGCGCGCAATTGTTGGTCATCGCCTGCAACACCGCAACGGCGCTCGCTCTCGACCGAATAACCGCTGCCGCTCACGTGCCGGTAATCGGAGTTGTCGAGCCAGGTGCGGAAGCTGCCTCCTCGGTCAGCAAGAACAAGAAAATCGTTGTCATCGGGACCGAGGCGACTGTCGGCAGCCAGGCATACCGTAAGGCGCTGGAAGCGCGCGGTCTCCACGCACGCGAAAAGGCCTGCCCGCTGTTGGTTCCGCTGGTTGAAGAAGGATGGGTCGAGCATCCCGTAACCGAACAAGTTGCCCGCATATATTTGGGCGAAGCCTTTTCCGACGGCTTTGGCGAAGCCGATGTTCTTCTCCTGGGCTGCACTCACTACCCACTATTGAAGCCTCTGCTGCAGCGCGTCGCGCCCTCGCATGTGAACATTGTCGACTCCGCCGAATCGACTGCTCGCGCCGTAGCCGTGCGCGCGACAGAGCTTTTGCCCAAGCAAACATCCACTTCAGAAGAACGCCGCGCGACTCCGCGCCTCAAGTTTTTCGCGACGGATTCGGTAGAGAAATTCCGCCGCCTGGGTGAGCGTTTTCTAGGCCACTCCATTGACAGCGTCGAACACGTGGATCTGAAAGAGTAGCGTCGAATTGTCGGGGCGGCAGCGGCCGGTGTTCGGGATGACATCAGTTGGTGCACTTCTTAGTATCTGCTTTTGGCCGCAACTATCGGATAGCGCACCCGCCGGCGGCAAAATTACTGTGTCGAAATGACGATGCCATCACTCCAATCAGAATCCGTTTCCGCTGAATCTAATCGCGTGCATGCACTCGACAACGTAGTCTGGACAGCATTGACCACGCGGCAGGCATGTATGGCCGAGTGTTGTGATCAGGCGCGCCGCTTCCTTCCCGACGTTTCCACCATCGCGGCATTTCTCGAGCCAAGTGATCGCGGATGGGATTCGCTGGCTCGTTTAGTTCACGAAGGTCAGACTGTCAATCTCGCATTGCGTGAACCTTACCAGCCCCGGCCCGGGTGGAAACTCGTTCTCGCTACTCCGATGCCGCAGATGGTGTTCCAGGGAAACATCTCTCAACTCTCGCAGCGCTCAAATCCTGACGCGGACATTATCGAACTGGGATCCAACGACGTGTCCGACATGGTGGAGCTTACCGCGCTCACCAGGCCCGGGCCATTTGGCAAGCGGACGCATGAACTCGGCCGTTACATCGGCATTCGAGATGGCAAGCTGATCGCAATGGCCGGTGAGCGCTTGAAGGTTCCGGGCTACACGGAAGTCAGCGCGGTCTGCACTCATCCTGATCACACAGGCCGCGGCTACGCGCGCCTGCTGATGACTGCGATCATGCGACAGATTTGCGAGCGCGGAGAAATTCCTTTCCTCCATGTTCGCGAAGAGAATGTTCACGCGATTGCGCTGTACGAAAGAATGGGCTTCGTCCGGCGCGTGCTCTCGCACCTGGCCGTGCTGAAGAGACAATCGTAATAGCGGAAAAATTGTGAGCGGTCACCCGCAAATTTTGATTCGCGAGGAAAAACATCGCGCGAGACTAAGAAACCGTACGAATACAAAAAGAGAAATGCCTGGAAGAGTTCAGTACAAGTGGAAGTCGACTTCGACGGCAATTTCCACCGGAACCGGGTGGCCATCCTTCTGGCCGGGCTCGAATTTCCAATTCTTTACTGACTCGATGGCTTTTTCATCGAGTCCCATTCCAAGGGCATTAATGACGCGAATCGCCGTGGGGCGGCCGTTCGTATCTACAATCAATCCCAGCACGCAGGTTCCCTGGTATTTCGCCTTACGCGCTTCATCAGAAAACTCCGGCTCAGTCTGATAAATCACGCGCGGTGGAGTAACGCCTCTGCCGGGACGGTAAACGCCGCCCCCCGTGCCCATGCCCTCGCCTGGGCCAACGCCGCGGCCATTGCCCGAACCAACGCCGCCTCCATAACCGTCGCCGATACCACTACCGCCGCCGGTGCCGTTCGACGGAATGGTCGCCGTCGATTTCGGGTCACCAAGATTCGGCATGTTATTGTTCATCGCGATCTTGATGTCGGGCGGCACCATCACCGTGGGCTCAACCGCCAGCTTCGGGTTTGGATTTCGGATCACCGCGGCTGGAGGCGTGATCTGCGCTTGCATGGAGAACTTGGGCAAGCGTCCCTGCGAGGCCTTCAGCACGTCGCGATCGCCACCTCCGCCACCGCCGCCAGCCTGTGTCGTAGCAGGCTTGAGCGGGATGTAATCTCCGGGATCGACCAGCTTGGTTGTAGCTACCGGCTTCGCTTCAACTTTCGGCACCAGGTGCCTCACCCAAATCGTGCCGCCGATGATCAGCGCGAGCAACACAATGTGAGCCGCCGTCGATCCCAGCGCGCCGTCTTTCTTGTAGTTGTAGAAGCCCCAGATGTCTTTGACGGGAACGGGCTTTGATTCCAGCTTGAGAGGCGGCAGCTTTTTCGGGAAGAAGAAGTCGTCGAGCCCGCGGGAAAGCGACTTCCACAAAGGCTCAGCAGGTGCCATCAATAGATTCAGTTCCGGCTCGGTTGACGCTGAAGTGGAGCTGTTTTCGACTTTCGGGTTAACCTCTACGGACGCCATTTACCCCCACTTGGTTCCTACTGCGATGGCAACTGGTTTCGGGTCGGCGAAAGGTCCTGCTGACTACTAGATGAGCAGCCTTTCCAACAAGTTGCCTGATCTTCCCGCGTTGCGTTACGGAAGGCACGTACCTGCCCTCATTCCGCACGAAACCCCCTAGAAATTGTACCCTTTTTGCGCCGGTTGCAGAAGAAGATTTCACCACGGAAGTTTCACCATTGGACACTGTCATTCTGCGGATTGACACGGAAAGCGTCGAAAGGAGCCTTTGGCGATTGCGTTTGAGCTTGAAAAATTTTTGCGAAGATTCGCGCCTGGGTTGCGAACACGGGCAGAAATGTTAATTGATTGGCATCTTGTGGTTCCCCTCCCCCCTCATCTCACAAAATCGCCCAAGTCATCAGGTTGGCGAATTTTTCTTTGTAAATGCCCTCGCCTGTTGCACTTGAATCTGAAAATCTTTTGAATCAGCAGCTTAGCGGGCCTTTTTTCGTCTCTTGAGTTCGCGCTGCCCAATTCTTGAGGCCTCAAATTGATAAACTGTGGCGACGCCTTATAGCACCGGTTATGACACGAGTGACCACAACGGCGATTTCACCATTGTTCATCGTCAGCAATGTCACCGTTGAACTTCTGCCGGACAATGCGGCTCCGCAGGCCGACGCGATATACCTGGTGCTCGGCATACCTTACAGCGCGTTGGTCTTTGGTTTGCGGCAATATTATTCGCAGGCGCCACTCGATACCGCAAGAAAGGTCGTTGCGTGACAACGGCCAGCGGTCTTTTTCTTTTTCTTTTGTGCACAACTTGCGCGCTTGCACGAGGTCAGATTTCGCAGTTTCATCCACCGGAGCCAGGGGTAAACCTTGGGGATACCAGTTTTCTCGATGCCGTTGCGGGTCCGGGTTGGATGATGGAACAGATCGCTGATGCCAGTCGCAGCACTCAGGTCGCCGATTCGTCGGGCCAAACGTCCGCCGTGCCGGCAAACGATGCGATTGTCGGACTGACCCACGTCGCGTGGTTTAGCCAACGGCAGATACTCCACGCGTGGTTCGGGCCGGAAGTCCTCCTGCTTCCCAGCTACGTGCACGTTGGCAATCAGGGAAGCGTCGCCGGATTAGGTGACCTGATCGTCTCACCACTGGTCCTTCAGTGGAAAGAATGGAAGTTTGGCGGGACCCGGATGCAGCAGCGTCTTGACTTCGACTTCTTTCTTCCTACGGGGCAATACCAGCGGACTTCGGCGGTCAACTTAAGCAGCCATGCATTCGAAGCCAATCCTTATTACTCTGTCACTATTTTTCCAGCGAACCACTGGGAGACGAGCTGGCGCGTCCACTATCTGTGGAACGGCGTCAATCACGCGCCTCCGCTCGGAACCGGGCTTCGCTCGACGCAGGCCGGGCAGGCCGTCTTCTTTTGCTCGACGTTGTCGCATCAACTGCCGCACAAAATCTGGTTTGGAGCGAATGCGTACTTCCTGAAACAGATAACGAATCCGTCGGTCAATGGGGTGCAGCTGACCGATTCGCCGGAGCAGGTCGGAGCGATCGGCCCGGGCGCCATGTGGGACTTGGGGCACTTCAACCTGTACGCAAATTATTATCACGAGCTAGGCGCGTTGAATCGGCCGGAAGGGAATAAACTTGTTTTGCGCGTGCAATGGGTACCTAGTAAAAAGTAAGTGGGTGGGCCACAACGCGGTTTTCGCAGCGCGGGGAGTGTGGTGGATTCGACGGCGCGCAGCCCTCGCTGCAAAAAGCGCGGCAACGGTGGGGCAGGCATCGGTCAGTCCCCGTCGGCTTCTGGTAGGGCGGCTATTTTCGCGGCAGCATCGCGACCCATGGCAAAGAGAATTCGCGGCGCAATCAGAAGTAAAGCGTTGATTGAAGAATCCGGCGTATTCGCCAAAAGCTGCGCGGGAGTAGACGTACCATCCCCCTTCCTGCGGCAGCATCGTGGCGAGCTCGGCGACCGAGAGAGTACAACAGAATGCGTATATCCCGCCCAAGACCCAAACCGCAATGATGAGCCATGGACTTCTCAGCTGAGCAGCGACCCCGCCAGGAGTGCGCAGGATGCCCGAGCCGATCGTGCCACCGATGCTCACGGCGATGCCAAAACCTACGCCTACTATGCGGAGCAGATGACCTTTGGTGCGTCCCAGATTAAGAATTGCGGCAGAAGATAAGGCTGTCGTGCTGCCTCCGTTCTGCGGTCTGACACGCCAATGTTCCCACGCGCTGGTGGGCGCGAGGCGCGCGAACTCAAGTCAATACGCTGGCAGAATTTGGTGCTAGGGAGTACCCGTCTCTTTTTCCAAAATGACAAAACTGTAATCTCGCCGTCATGCTGCCGTCAGCCCTTCGCTGCGATGCTGGTGCCCCTGGCGTAGCACCAGGAAGAGGAGCATCCTAATGTTTCAAAAACTTAGCAGTAAGTCTTGGATGAGGTGTCTGCCTCTGCTCGCAGGCTTGCTGATGGTAGGGCTAAGCGTTTCGGCGCTTGCGCAGTCCACAGAGTTCCCAACGTATTCTCCGGGCATGAACACAAACGCGGCGACAGGCCCGACCTACACAGCACCGTTATCCAACCCGTGGGTCGCCAGCGATGGCACGATCCTAACCCCAGCTGGCACCCAGGTCTACTTGGGCATCAAGACCCGGGCGAAGGCTGTTGCACTCAATCCCCTGGGCAATGGAACCGCAGCTGTCCTTCAAATGGAGGCACCACAGGCCGTCTCGATCTTCTGCGTGGCCGCGGCGGGCTGCGGGATGTACTCCCAGGGCCAGGTCATACAGAACTT
>JASIEN010000535.1 GCA_030045935.1 Candidatus Sulfotelmatobacter sp. | reverse complement strand
CCGCTCGTATTCGCGCCGCACTTCCTCTCCGGTCGGATGGGGTGAAATGTCGATGCCCACGTGGCGCAAGAACTCGAGAGCCACGGCGACCCCGCGATCGTACTGCACGAGCTCCGTACAAGTGCCCAGGCGCAAGTACGCAACCGCGACGCGCTCAGCGGTATCTGCCGCGCGGTTCGCGAGTGCGGTCAAGCGTTCATCGGCGGCCGCCAGCTCGCCGGTCAGAAACTCACACTCTGCCCGCTCCAACTCCAGGGCGAAAGCCAGGTCGCGTCGGCGTTCCCAGCGATCCTCTGACAGGAGTGACGCACCTGCAACGAGGTACTTGAGCGCCGAGGCATAAGCGGCAGATGCCTTCGCGCGCTTGCCCGCGATCAGGTTGAACTCGGCCAGGTTCTCCCGCTCCTCCGGTGAAGCGATCAACGCCACGCCGCGGTTCAGATGATTGACGATGTCGAAGATCCTCTCCTCCTGCTCTTGCAGAGGCGTGCGCTCCACGAGCAGCCGTCCGATGCGCAAGTGCGCCTCGGCGCGCGACGCTTCCGGAATCAGTGAATAAGCTGCCTCCTGAACACGGTCATGGATGAACTTGTAGGCGCCATCTAACTGTTCGACAAATCCCTGACGCAGGCCTTGCCAAAGGTCCCCGTGCACTTCCTCCGGGGAAGTCTCACGAACGATCGATAGAGTCGCCGCATCGGCGACGTTTCCGAGACAAGCCATTTGCTGCAGTGCCGTTTGTGTCTGGGCCGGCAGTCGGTTGAGTTTCCCGACCATCAGGTCCACCACGTTGTCGGTGTATCCCTTGGCGTGAATGCGATCGAGATCCCAGCTCCAGCACGCGGCATCATGATTAAAGGCGAGCATCTTTTCCTCAGCCAGTGACGAAACGAACTGGATGGTGAAAAACGGATTACCGCCCGTCTTCTCGTGCACCAGGTGCGCCAGCGGCGCGCACGATTCCGGCTCCGAGCGAAGTGCGTCCGCAAGCAACTGCTCGAGGTGTTCCTGGCCAAGCGGCCCCAGCGTGATCTCCCTTACCTTTCCGGCGGCGCTCCTGATCGCCTCCAGCTTCCGCATCAGCGGATGAGCGGCATCGACTTCGTTGTCGCGATAAGCCCCAATCAGCATGAGGTGCTCCAGCTCCGACCGCGTCAACAGATCCTCCAGCAGGTCAAGCGTCGCTGCATCCAGCCATTGCAGATCGTCGAGAAACAACGCCAGCGGATGCTCTTGCCGCGCGAATACTCCGATGAATCGGCGGAACACCAGTTGGAAGCGGCGTTGAGCATCCTGTGGCGGAACTTCAGGAACGGGTGGCTGGTCCCCGATAATGAGCTTTAATTCGGGAACCAGATCCACAATCAACTGTCCGTTCTGTTCTAGCGCATTATGCAGTGCGTGACGCCATTTGCCAAGTTCTGCCTCGCTCTTCGTTAACAACAGCCGGATCAGACTCTGAAAAGCCTGCGCCAGTGTCGAGTAGGGGATGTCGCGCTTGTACTGGTCGAACTTGCCGGAAGCAAACAGGCCGCGTGGCGGCACCAGCACCGGTTGCAGCTCATTGACGACCGAGGATTTGCCAATGCCGGAATAGCCAGAGACCAGGACCAATTCCGGGGCACCCCCATGCACGATGCGATCGAAGGAGGCGAGCAATATCTCGACCTCGCCCTCGCGGCCATATAGTTTCTCGGGAATCTGAAGATAGTCCGGCCTGTCATGATCTCCCGGCGCAAAGTCCTGAATGCTGCCGTCGCGATCTAGGTCTTTCAGGCACCGGCGAAAATCGCTCTCCACACCGCTCGCGGTTTGATAACGCTCTTCAGGCGTCTTGGCGAGCAACTTCAAAATGATCTTCGAAACCGGGCCGGGGATGCTCCGGACTCGATCCGCCGGTGGAACGGGGTGTTTTGCAATGTGACAATGGACCCATTCGATAGGCTCGGAAGCGGTGAACGGAAGACTGCCCGTCAGCATCTCGTACAACGTGATGCCGAGTGCGTAAAGATCGCTGCGCGAATCGATCGAGCGATTCACCCGTCCCGTTTGCTCCGGCGCCATGTAAGGAAGAGTTCCAGCGATGAATTCCGGGGGTTTGATCGCCTGGCGCTCGCGCATCAATCGTGAGGCAATACCGAATCCCATCAGCCAGGCACGATCCAGAGCGGCATTCGCAAGCACGTTGGCCGGTTTGATGTCTTTGTGGATGAGACCACGTTTGTGCACCTGGCCGACTGCCGCAGCGAGGCCAATCGCACAGCTAAGGAACGGTTTCAACTCCATTGGCCGTCCCAGAAGTCGATCGAGTGGCTCCCCATCCGGATCCTCGAACACCAGCATGGTCCGATTCTGTTGCTGCGTGAGGGCGATCGGTCGAATCGCAAATGCTGAATCGAGATCGTCCTTCAGAGAGAATTCGTGCTCGATCTTCTTGATGGTTGCAGGATCCGGACGCTCCGCCACTGGTGATAATGCGAGGATTGACGGTGGACTCGGCCTCGCCCCCGCCCCCGTCTGGCACAGACCCCGGTACAGGATGAACTCTCCATCCTGGCGAAGCGTTTCCAGCCGGTACTGCGAAATGTCCATCACAAGATCAAAATCCCATGTTCACCCGAGTTGCGTTGTGCGTGGATTCGCGTCCTCGCGGTGGCCTTTACGCACCGTCGAAGCAGTCGGATCGGAAACCTTTTGCATCCCTGCTCCCCTTGATAGCTCGTGGGGTGCCGATTCGCTGTCAAATGCGGGTTCCCGCGCTCGTCGGTCCAAGCAGCTCCGAATGCAAAGGATTGATCCCAAAGGACAGACGTCGCCGAAGGACACTCGCCGTCCAGTGTTGCAAAATCTTCCCCCTCCATCAGATTCTACCCGACGATCGGGCCGGCGGTCGAAAGTCACGCCAACGGGATTTTGGGTAGGTTTTATTGCAAGTTTGATAACGAAATATCCGGTTCCTTTTCTCATCGGAATAGCAGTGTTCTTGAGCCGACCCAAAGCCGCAGCACAAAGTCAAGCGGCAGCGCCGAACTCGGCCGGTGGTGAAAGGGATCGCCCCAAGCGGATTTGCTTTTTTGAAACCAGTTGCAGTCTCAGCCACTGCCCGTCGATATTGGGAATCGCCGAGGCAACACTGAACGAATGGCGAATCCGCGGCGAAGGTCCGGCTTATACCAAAATGGGCAGACTCGTTCGGTATCCCGCCAAGTAGTCCCGTCGATCGTCCGTGTGCTTCGTGTGCTCGACCCGATCGAGCGTGCCACGGATTGTGAGTACTCCGTTGCGGGTGCCACGGCGAGGGATCTGGTTTTCGTTAACATTCGTGGCCTACGCGCCGGCCGCGCGACTCGCGACATCGATTTTGGGAGGGCGGTAGAAACCTGGTCAGAACCGCGGCAATTCTGCGGGCAAGCCACTAGCGCCGAAGCTCGAATTCACTGTGACCATCCAGCCGCTTCTGTTGCAATCTGCGCCGCAAGGGAATTTGTCAGCGAATCTATCCCGCCGAGCAACGCAACGAACGAAAGCGCCTGCGTAACCGGCAATTCGCGGCTTGCTGTTGCCTCCGCGTCCTGCAGCTTCAGACG
>JASIEN010000534.1 GCA_030045935.1 Candidatus Sulfotelmatobacter sp. | reverse complement strand
CGCTGCAAAGGCCGGGGGGCGAACTTGCCGCCGGCGTCTCCGCTTCCATCACGTTGAAGCCGTGTCCGTTGGGCGTCGGCGGCGGTGATTCCGGCCATTACCTTTATGTTTCCGGGGGAACCGGGAGCGCTGAACCTGTCCTGATCTCCGGAGGAACGTGCGTGCCGGGCGCAGCCGCCGGAACCGTGACGTTCACGCCTTCCCACGATCACCGCGGACTCTGGACGATCGGCAGCGCCACCGCCGGCATTCAAGAGGCTGCGAACTTCGCCGGACCGAATTCGCTGCTAGACGCCGGCAGCCGCCAGATGACGGTCCATCAAAGCGCGACCCTTGGTGCATCGAACGTGACATTGCGATGCAGCGGCTGTAAGATCGCGAGCAACGCTCCCGGCGAAACGGGGCTTCCCAACGGGCGGTCGACGCTTGTCGTCATGGGAGATAGCATCACTCTCGAGGGTCTATGGCTCGATAACCGGGATGACACGACGAACTCCTACAATTTGATTCTTATCGCGGAAAACGTTCGCAACACCCGCATCCGCGACTGTACGTTCAGCGGCCCGCGCGCCGTCGCGATCCAAGTAGACGCCACGGGCGTTTCGGGCATTCTGGTGGAGGGAAACACGTTTTCGGGCGTCAACTTCGGATTTTTGGCTAACAGCCGCGCCGTCGATATTTCCGATGTCCGCATCGCGGAGAACCGCTTTGAGGCCATTTCCGGAGATGCTATCAACTTCAATGTGTACCGGCTCGGGAATTACGTTCCAGCGCGCAATGTCGCAATCGTGGGCAACAACATCGATGCATCGCAGGGCCCCACACCTGATCAGGGTTCGGGGTTCTGTATCGCCGTCGCTGGAATCGCGAAAGGGACCATCACCGGCAATACTCTGCACAATTGCCGTTTCGAAGGCATCCATTTCGAATCGGGAACCATGCAGGCGCAGGGGCCTCTGGACTGGGTGATTTCCGCGAATCAGATCGACGGGACGAGAAATGGCGCGCCGGGGCAAAATACCGGAATCTGGCTTCTCAACTGCACCTATTGCGCGATCTCGGATAACGTAGTCAGCGGCGCCCACGATCATGGTATCCACGCGGCGTACGATGCGCGGGAACAGTCCATGAGTCTCTCCATCACGGGGAACATCTTGCGGGGCAACGGCGCGGATGGCATACGCCTGGAAGGAGAGGTGGGCCATGGCCCGCAGAGATGGCAGGTGGCTCACAATATTTCCACCGACAACAAAGGGAACGGCCTGGTTGTGAGCGGAGCACCGCAGCAGGCTTCCATCACCGAAAATTCGTTCGACGGCAACGCCGGATACGGCGCGGTGCTGAAGGGCGCGATCGGCGCGCTCACCTGGCGGGACAACGAAACTTATGACAATGCCGCCGGTGATTTGGCCCTGGATTCGGTGAACGGCGCCTTGATGCTGGAAAACGCGAGGTCCTGGGTTACGGCGTCCTTTGCCGGCGATAGCGCTTATACCGATACGATCAACCTGGGGCAAAGCGCCCAGGGACAACTTATCGTGCGGGTGTTCGACCAGAAAGCGCCCGCCCGGAACTTCACCACCACCACTTTTTTCATCGTTTGGAACGGAGCGATTTTGGAAACGTGCTCGAGCGGATTATCCTGCTCGCCCGCGATTCTTCCGATCGCTGAAGAGGATCGCGGAACTTTTTCGGCGATCTCGCTACGGATGGAAGGAAATGTCCTTCAGGTTCAGGCCAGCAATGCCGGAGATTCGACCACGGCGGGCTTCGATATCCAATTCGTGGGATCGATCGTCCGGCGGAATTAAGGGCACCTTCGGGCGTCTGGCCCTCAAAGGAAAGAGAGATGTACCGGAACGATCTCATATTCGATGTCGGTATGCATAAGGGGCAAGATACGGCATTTTATTTGG
Source organism: Candidatus Sulfotelmatobacter sp. (assembly GCA_030045935.1). Lineage (GTDB taxonomy): Bacteria > Acidobacteriota > Terriglobia > Terriglobales > Acidobacteriaceae > Sulfotelmatobacter. Next base: position 1,685 of record JASIEN010000534.1, on the reverse strand, counting down.
CCAAAGGATTCAGGGTGGTTGCGATTGAGGCGAATCCATCGCTGGTAAGGTGGGCCAGGTTCCGCTTCAGAAGGGAGATTAAGCGGGGGCAGTTGAACATTTTGAATATAGGCGTGGGAGAAAAAGAGGGTGTTTTCCCTTTTTTTGTCAGCGCAAGGCATAGCGAGTGGTCGTCGTTCGACCAGCAGACGGGCAGCCGAGGGGGTTGCAAAAAGGTAATTCAGGTCCCCATGCTCCCGCTTGAGGATTTGATGAAAGAGCACGGCGTGCCGTATTATCTGAAAATCGACGTAGAGGGTTATGACGTTACGGTGTTAAAGCGGGTAGCTGAGATTGCAGACCGCCCAAAATTCGTGTCGATCGAGAACGGTTGGGGCTTCGTGGTGGATTTTTTGACCGGGCTTGGATACGACGGGTTCAAGTTCATCAATCAAACCGAAGTCCCTAGCATGCGATGCCCCAAGCCCTGTAAAGAAGGTCTGGAGATTGACTGGACTTTTCCCGCCGGCTCCAGTGGCCCCTTTGGGGAAGAAACGCCCGGAGTATGGAAAAGCGCGGAAGAAATTGTCGTGGATATCGACGCGTATTGGAATCATCCGGAGTCGGACTCAAGTAAACGCGGCTGGTACGATCTGCACGCCCAGCTTTCCTAATCCAGCGAAGCCGGGCTAAGGCGGCGAAACGCGCCGTGCGGCGATTAATAGCGAGCCGCCAAACGGCAAAGAAATTCCGGACTGAACCAGCCGCCGTTCGCATCCGAGCGCTTTTGCCAGGCACCAATTCACCGCGCGATTGAGCTTTAATTCGGCGCAGGGGTCGAGCGCTTTGGGGTCGCGTTGCCGCCAACGCGAAAGGAACATGGCCGGCAACAACACCGAAACGAAAGATGTGACCATCAGGATTTCGAACCCGCTCGCGCGGAGCTTGCGCACCAACTCCGCACGCGTATAACGGCGCTTGTGATACGAATAGTCGTCCACCGCGCTCCAAAGGAAGGGGTGTTGGGGAACCGTCAGAACGAGGCCGCCGCCCGGTCTCAAGGCGCGGTGCATTTCGTGCAGCACGGCTTCGTCTTCCTCGATGTGTTCCAGAACGTCGAAAGCGCCGATGACATCGAACTCGGATTCAAAGGGCATGCTGCGTGCGTCCATCTGAAACAAAATCGCGCCGGGTACGCGGCCTGACGCGAACGGCAGCCCTTCGATGTATATTTCGCTGCCCGAAACTCGCGCCTGGGGAAAGCGCTTGCAAATAGCCGCAAGCACGAATCCCGTGCCGCATCCGGCTTCCAGGAAGTTCGCCGGATTCGGAAAGTAACGCTCCAGAACCCACAGCAGCAGGCGGTTCCGCGCTTCGAACCAGAAGTGCCCCTCTTCCAATTTCGCCAGTTGGGGGAAAGAGTCCGCCGGGAACCCTTCGTTCTTCCTCGCCAAGGCGGGAGCGAACGAGAGATAACCGTCAACCCTCGCCGGCTCGTTACCGCATTCGGGGCATTGCCAGCCGGCCGCATCGTACACATGGCCGGATGCGCACCTCCTCACGGAATCCCTACGTGGCCTGCGATCTGCGCCGCAGCGCCGCCCACGCGTCGAAAGTCTTGAGCCCCTCCACCACCCGGGCCTGATCTTCGAAGGTGATGTCGTTGTAAAGCGGAAGGCGCAGAAGGCGATCGCTGATGTCTTCGG
>JASIEN010000533.1 GCA_030045935.1 Candidatus Sulfotelmatobacter sp. | reverse complement strand
GGTCGAGCAATTGCACTCTTTCGTTGTGGTCGAGATAGGGACAAGGTTCTGGGAGGACGAATGTCCCCGCCGTTTTTACACCAGAAGAGCTGTCGAAAACAAGAATGGAATACGGCAGGTAGCGGATGAGGCAACGTTGTCCGACCACAAGGGCAAAGGCGTTCGCAACTCACCGACTCATGATCAGCCCGATACGTTCACTGAAACACTATCCATTAGAAATGGGACGAAAGACGAACCGGAACTGCCGGGTTGTCTAGCCTGCCGAGCAGCATGGCAGTGCCGCTTATGCTTTCATAGCCCTGAGCAACCCGAGCAGCAGGCACTCCCGAGCCGGACCACGCCAGAGCCGCATAGATTCTCAGCAGGGCCACAGTGGCGTTTCGGCGCAGGAGCAAGGCGTCATTGATTAGGGCATGGGCTGCCGCGGCGCACCGCGGATCAGCGCCAGCCAGGACGGTTTCTCCTTGCCGTACCAGCACCGCGGCATTGCTGGCGACAATCTGAACATACGCAGCCGTGGCACGCAGCCGAGCGCGGCGCACGGCGCGGAATTGCGCCGGAGGCAAACGGCGGCGAAGATATGCGTCCTCGGCCGGATCAATCAGGTTGCGGAAAGCCTCGAGATCGATGGGACGAATTCGATTCAGCGCCGCGTCCGACCGCAGAACGATCTGGGTTCGTGTGACGGCAACGCCCAAAATAACCACGAGCGCAAAAGCAGCGGCGACGACGAGAACGAATGCCAGATTCATTGTTGTAACAAACGCTCCAGTTCACGGTTCCACAAGTCGAGATTGTTGTGCTCCGACGGAGGGATAGCCGCCGCGGTGTTGATCTTTGGCGGGACTAGGAGAAAATAGAACCAGATCAAAACGCAGACATGATATGTCGCCATGTTTAGAAAGACGAGAAGTATTCGATAGGAATTTGGGAAAGCTCCATTCGCAATAACTGCCCACGTTCCGAGGTGTACACAAGCCGATATCCCAAGTCCAAGCACAATGCCAAAAACGGGGCGAGTCCAGCGCAGTTTGAAATACGCAGCAAACCCGAACAGAAACAGAATCAACCCACACTCAATCATATAAATAGTTTGTTCCAGAATGTTTTGGTCGGCCACGATTGGATGGGGATTGTTCTTTGGGGTATAAGCGGCTACGACCGTAGCCAGGAATACAAGAACCACGCCGACGCCGGTTATGAGCCGTCTACCAACTTTGGATATGGAGGGATACTGGTCAGAAAGGAGGCTGAATATCTCACCGATTAGTGCGAACTTGATCAGGGCCTCGACAATCACGCTTACCCAGAAGATACGCCACCAAGTAAAGGGACCGATGGAAGGCAATACGTCCGCGACATAAACCGTGAGTTGTGCGCTCGCGGTTACGACCGCGAAAAACCAGAATGTCGGGAACCGCTTGTGCAGGCGGTGATGCCAAAGCAGGCAAGCCAAAATCAGCAGAAGGACATTCGGCGCCACCCAGAGATAGTGCCAAAGAAGTGAGTGCGCCTGCAGCATGACCGCGCTTACTATACAGCGTCAAGCTGCGGGCAGCAACAAGGTCGTGAAGCGTGTCCGGTTTTCGTAACGCAACTGAGAAGCTAAGGTTTGCAAACGGTTCCGTTACAGTTAGTGCCGCCGCCACCGCCGCCATCCGCATGAGCAACGGGAGGAACGGCTAAGGTGCTGAGGAACATGACGGCTGCTGCAATGGCCAGTAGTACACGTCTCACGGTGTTTTTCTCCTTGTTCGAGAAATTGAAGCGTGATACTTTCATAATCCCATGCATCTAAGCACATTACTTAAGTTCTATTTTCTATCCGGAATTCGTAACGTCTATGACCCTTAAATCGGCACTACAAGATCTACGGGAAACCACGCTGGGGGCGGTTTCCGGGCTGCTGGCCAAACTGAAATATCTGGGTTCCCTGCGCCGGCCGGACGGCGGCTATTTGCATTGGGGCATGTCGCTTGTGCACGGCGAAGAAGCGTCAGAACGGGCTATGAAAACTGCACACAGCGAGGTGTTATCCGCTGTGCTTCGCACGCCCATTTCAGATTTGGAAGGTGATTTGCGTGAGTCGAGTCAGGTTAGCCAGCAAACCGCAGGAACCTATGTAGAAGAAATGCGTGAACAGTTTGACGAACTTCTTCCTTCGCAGCAGGATACAGCCTCAGCCCGGCACCTTAATTCAGTGCTGGTTGCGCTTTCGAACCTGGAGAGGAACCGAAAGCGTGCCACTCCGTAAGTTTCATAGCCACCCCCACTACCTGGCCGATAATCTCAGCTTCCTGGGGATGCCGCAGAACGCGTATCGGCACCGGCGACAGCGGATGAGGCTGCAGAATCACATCGTCGCGCCGCATACTGCACCAGCAGCAGGTATAGCCCTCGCGGGTTTCCACGAAGTAGATGGGGCGCTCGTACTCACAGCGCCAAATGCCCTCAACAACCTTGCTCTTGGCCTCGTCCACCTGCACAAAGCTGCCCGGAGGAAGAATGGGGTACATCGTGAAATCCTCATTGCCAATGTAGCCGTAAGTGAAATCGGTATGAGCGAACTGTGCCAGGTATGCCAGAGGCACAAGTCCCCACTGCTCGACCATGCGGCCCAGATTAGTAGTGCGTTGCTGATCAAACCCCGGGTCCAAGCGTACCGGCATTTGCACCGAGGACAGCCCTGAGAGCGCATCCGAAAGATGCGATTTGGGCGGCGTGATCGTCCCCAGATCGGCGGCCATGTTGTTCAGGTCAACACCATACCAAGCCAGCAGCTCCCGCAAATCGCGCCGATAAATTACCGCTAGCGTGTAAAGTCGGAAAATGCTTGGCAGAACACCTTTGGTTTCAATGTCGGATAATCGACTGGGAGGAATCGAGAATTCCTCGTTCCGATATTTTTCTGCAATGCGAGCACTCGACATTTCGATGTCACGCATGGTCAAGCCGAGCTTTTCGCGCAGGGTGCGAAGGCTTTTACCGGCTGGGAGCATCGGGTACGCCTCCAAGAAGGAATTGGCACATCATAGCAGGATGAAGGGTTTTATGCCCATGTTTCCCGGAAAAATTCCCGTTCACACTATTTTGTTACGAATTCAGAACAAACGCGATGCCCATGAAAGCTGGTGATCCGCCAATATCGCGCTCGAAATGCTTGCGAGTCAAGCAACCTCGAAACCTGGGTGTACAAGCATTTTGTTCGGATTTCGTAACAAGCAGCTCTACTTTTGTCCAATTTTGACTACCCTCTTCCCTTTCTTTTTAATCCTCCATGCCCTTTTTGTCTGTAGGAGGAGGTCTGGATTTGCCCTCGCCTGGAGTGACATTTGTCATTGCAACGCCATGATGAACCACACTGGCGACACCATCACCCTTCCGCCATGATTGACTTGCCGGACAGATTCGGTAGCAGCTCTTGAAAATGAGGTTCCTATGATTCCCCAATTGGAACAAGTTGGTCAATCAGAGCGGTTCATATGGTATTGCGCTCAACCCCGGCTTCTTCAGTTTTGACAGTCTTGAGGCCCCACGCCATGCGCGGCGTGTTATGCGCAATACCGAATTGTCCTTGAGCGTCCAGCACAATAATGCCTCCATGTCCGTTTACGCGCTGCTTGAGGTAGTTCATCGCTTCCTGCGCCGCCCACTCAGGCAGATTTCCGGCAGCAACGCGGTCGGCCGTCCACTTGGCCAAAACCAGTTTCATGATTGGCTCGCCCCACCCTGTTGTTGAGACTGCTGCGCTTTCGTTATTGGCATAGCAGCCGCAGCCGATCAGTGAGGAATCTCCTAATCGTCCCGGAGCCTTATTCAGCGTTCCTCCCGTTGAAGTCGCGGCGGCGATATTGCCGTTGCGATCGAGCGCAACTGCGCCCACGGTATCGTGGGAAACAGCTGGTGCGAACAGGTTATTTCCATCCGGAGCGGAGTCGGACTGTGCCTTCTCTCGTTGCCCCAGTTCCTGCTGATAGCGACGGAGGTGCTCCACTTCCCGGGGAATAATCAGGTCTTCGTTGCGGCACAACTCGCAGCCGTGCTCGGCGGCGAAACGTTCGGCACCCTCGCCAACAAAGTACACATGCGGGCTTTCGCTTAGAATCTTGCGCGCCGCACGCACAGGATTGGGCAGCCGCTCCACGCATCCCACGCCACCGGCACGCAGTGTGGCGCCGTCCATGATCAGGGCGTCGAGTTGTACTTTCCCATCGCGGTTGAGAAAACTGCCGCGCCCAGCGTCGAATGTTTCGTCGTCTTCCATAATAACGACGGATGCCTCAACGGCATCGAGCACAGAGCCGCCGCGCTCGAGGACTTTCCATCCCGCGGCGATCGCGTTGCGCACGCCGTTGATGTGGGCCTCGACCATGTCATCGGGCATGGCCCAAGCGCCGCCATGAACAACCAAGACAGGATTCATATTTCGTCTGGATTTCAGGACGCGACTGGTTAGTCTAGCAGGAGCGGCACATCGAGCGGATCATTCCGTAAACACCACCGACTGCACACCGGAAATTTCGAAGCGCTTGCGGCAGCGCATGTTTTTGCAGGCCATCATGTCATCTTTGCGCAGCATATACGAGCGCGCCTTGGCAAAACGGGCACGGTCACGTTCATCGGCACGTCCAGCTAGCTGCCGCTTCTTGGTTCGCACCAGCCAGGTAACATCGTACTCCGCCGCCTGATGACAGTGAGGACAGTTGAGTGTGGCCAGCTTCTTTTCAGTACGCTCGTCGAAAAAATCGCGCTCTTCCATGAAGTCGTTGGGCGATCGTCGATTGTCGTCGGCCCTCTGAGTCCGTCGCACGTAAAAAGCGACGCCGAAAACTCAAGACCCTACCGATTATTACAGTTTTGCCAGGAACAAAGCTATGGCAACATGAACGCCATGGTGCGTAGGAAAAAGAGGAAGCCATTTCAGGTGGTAAAGGCCGTCAAGGAACTAGCCCGGGAACGCATAGGCGCGCCTCCAGCGGAAAAGGTCGTCCCGCAAAAAAAGAAAAAAGCGGAAAAGCACAAACCTACGCTTGGGAAATTGTTAGGCGAAAACAGCGATCTAACCTAGAAGAGGTGTTCTGCGTCGCGAAGCATGTTCACCCCGCAGGCAACTAGTTAAACGTCACCGTCACCGTCGTATTCTCCTCGATGGTGAGCGTGCACGGGTTTGTGCTGGAACCGCTATTGCAATTCTGCCAGGTTCCAAATGTTGATCCCGACGCAGGATTCGCGGTCAGTGTTAACTCGGTGCCGGTCGGGACTTCGTATGCACACAAGCTGGAGCAGCTTATATTCAACGGCGAAATCAGCACCGTCCCCGATCCAGCCCCTGCGAAGGTCACAGTCAGTGCCGGGCCGCCGGTGGTGCCCGTAGAGCACACAACATTCGCTGTCATCGAGCCCGTCACCACAGCCCCTGATGAAGAAACGCCTGAACTGTCACTATTCGTGGTCACACTGGCTGAAATTATGGTGCCTCCGCACAGTTCGCCTGTGGCGGTGATCACACCGGTTGAGTTCACGGTGAACATCTGCGGTGTGTTGGACAGCCAGGACACCTGATTGGTGATGTCCTTTGTGACCGGAGGGTGGATGTAGTTCCCGTATGCTTCCAGTTGCACTTGGATGCCAGCGTCCTGGATGACTGGGATGTTCGACGCGCCGATTGTGTCAGTACCGGGCTGAATGTTGATCGAAACCAGCTCCTGCGGATCGCCGCAACTGGAGATATTCAGCAGCGTGAGCGCAACGCTGATAAGGGCGATGATGCCGAACCACTTCCGAGTCATTCAAGCTCCTGAGGTGAGCGGTTGACCTTGCTGTCGTGGGAAAGGTAAATGTAGTGCAAAACTGGCGGAGAAAGCAAGATTCCAGTGTGGTTACAGCGTGCGACGCTCAGACTTCGCTCGCCCCGATGACTGACTCTTCACCGCCTCTGCAACGACCGCAACGAATTTCTGTATGTCCTCTTCCGTGGTATCAAAAGAGCACATCCAACGCACAATTGCTTCCTCTTCAATCCAGGTATAGAAAAAATATTTTTGCCTGATTTTATCAATCGCGGGATGAGGAATTTGCGCGAAGACGCCATTCGCTTCTACCTTCCAGACAATTCTTACTCCCGGGATGCGCCGAAGCTCTTTCTCAAGCAGCCGCGCCATGCGGTTGGCGTGCTCTGCGCTGCGTCGCCAGAGATCGCTGGCGAGCATGGCTTCGAACTGCGCAGCGACAAAGCGCATCTTCGAAGCGAGCTGCATCGATTGCTTGCGCAGATAGAGAAAATTCTCGGCCTGCTCAGGATGAAAGAACACAACCGCCTCGCCGCCCAACATCCCATTCTTCGTTCCGCCGAATGAAAGGATGTCCACACCCAGGTCGCGACTCGCCTGTCGAAGATTCTGGCTCAGCGAAACGGCGGCATTGGCAATGCGTGCGCCGTCGACGTGCAGAAACATATTGTGTTCACGCGCGAACCGGGCGAGCGCTGAAATCTCCTCTGGCTGATAGACTGTGCCCATTTCAGTGGCTTGCGTGATCGAAATCACCCGTGGCTGCGCGTGGTGCTCGTCGCCGATGCCATGGTAGGCGTGGCGGACTGCATCCAGCGTGATCTTTCCATTTTCGTGCGGCAGCGGGATCAGCTTGCAGCCGATGAACTTTTCCGGTGCGCCACACTCGTCGGTGTAGATATGCGCGTAGTCGCTGCACAGCACCGAATGAAATGATCGGGTCAGCGACTGCAAGCTCAGCACGTTCGCGCCGGTGCCGTTAAAAGTGAAGAACACCGCGATATCCGGCCCGAAATGTTCCTCGAATTTCCCGATGGCCGACTTAGTGTACGGATCGTAACCATAGGCCGGGACATGGCCCGTGTTGGCACGGGCGATGGCCTCAATGATTTCAGAATGCACGCCGGCGTTGTTGTCACTGGCGAACCCGCGGACAGGATGAATGGCGGTCTTTTGCATTTGGCAACAATGTAACAGAACCACCGGGCAGCGAATCGACGTCTCCCTGTTCGCTTCCGGACAGCCGCGTCCAGCCGTGGACAGGTTTAAACACCGTGTTTTGGGGAGCAGTGTGCTTCCGTCCTTTTCCACCAAGCAGTTGCCCCAGGGATGGGATTGGTTAGAGTATTGCGATTTGAGAATCGAATCCGGCAGCAGGTGTGTGCACCCTGGGTCCCAATCGTGGCTTTCCCGGGCTGAGTAGTGGGGAATCTTGCCAATGGACACTCTTGTTCAGGATATTCGTTATGGATTCAGGTTGTTACGTAAGAGTCCTGGTTTCACCGCCGTGATCATTCTGACGTTGGCTTTGGGAATCGGCGCCAACACCGTAATCTTCAGCGTTATCAATTCCGTTTTGTTGCGCGCCTTGCCGTTTCGCGATCCTGACCGCCTGGTCAAGGTGACTTATGACGATCCTGGACTGGGCGTGGTTGCTTCACGGTTTTCTGTTCCTGAATTAGAGGATCTCAGATCAAGAGCCGGTGTTTTTGAGGGCGTATCCGCCATCGGCAATGAGAGCGTGAATTTAACTGGCGTCGAGCAAGCGGAACGGCTGGAATTTGTGGTTGCCAGCCCAAACTACTTTTCGTTGTTGGGTGTTTCTCCCGAAAAAGGTCGGCTGTTTGGTCCCCAAGATTTCGCCCTGGGGTTTGCGGAGGCGGCTGTGATCAGCGACGGCCTGTGGCATCGTGCCTATGGAGCGGACCCTAATATTATCGGGCGAAGCATAAGGCTGGACAGCGATCTGTACACGATCGTCGGTATTCTTCCGCCTGGTTTTCGGCACCCGGGCACGACGATCGCGACGGACGTGGACGTATGGTTGACAGCCGGGTTCAGTGCCCATCCCGCCCGGACGCCGGCGCGAAACGTACGTGTCATTCCGTGGGCCATCGCCAGACTCAAGCCTGGGATAACTCTGAAACAAGCGCAAGCCAGGCTAGATGTCATGTCGGCGGAGGTGAGAAAGGATTTTGCATCCGATTATCCGTCGAGATCTACCCAAACCGCCCGCATTCTCCCTTTGCAACAATCTCTGGTGGGTAACGTTCGGCCCACACTCTTGGTCCTCATGGGAGCGGTGATCCTGGTCATTCTCATCGCCTCCGTGAACATCGCAAATCTGCTTCTTGCGCGGGCTTCGGGAAGACAGCGAGAAATGTCAATGCGGTTGGCTCTGGGAGCTAGCCGGCTTCGCATGGTCCGCCAGATGCTCACCGAGTCGGTGTTTCTCTCCTTGATTGCGAGCGTAGTGGGCATTGTGACTGCCGAAATAGTTCTGCGTTTTGCTGTTCGCTTTGTGCCGTTTAGGATTCCGCGACAAAGTGAAATCAGCATTGACTGGGTGGTGCTTGGATTTGCCACCGTGCTTTCTTTCTGTACTGGCCTGGTGTTTGGCCTTGCTCCAGCGATGCAGTCGGCGAAAGCCGAGCTCATCGGCTCTCTCCGGGAGGGCGCGCGTGGGTCTGGTTACAGCCTCAAGACCCATCGCGTGCGGGGCTTGCTGATCGTTTCCGAATTGGCCCTGACCGTGGTCCTTATGATTGGAGCAGGCCTGCTGATGCGAAGTTTCTGGCGCCTGGTGCGAGAGGACTCCGGCTTTAATTCGGCAAATATCGTAGTCTCAAGCGTCTCGCTGCCTGAACCCAACAATCCGAACGATGATCCGTACCTGGATATCGCCCATCAGGCGCCATTTTTCCGGGAACTGTTGGGCAAGGCGCGCACAATTGCCGGTGTCGAATTGGCAGGCATCACCTCAGATTTACCCGGGTCCCCGCCAGCGAATCGCATAAATCTTTCTATCGAAGACATGCCTGCCGGCTCTGCTCAAAACCTTAATGCAGAGTTAATTCTCGTCAGCCCTGATTATTTCCGCATCATTCAGACGCCCTTGGTGCGGGGTCGTTTCTTTAATGAGAGCGATCAAGCTGGCGGACTTCCGGTTGCAATCGTCGACGAAACTACCGCGCGGCGGTATTGGTCAGATAGAGACGCGATCGGCAGGCGCTTGAGCGTGGACTTGAACGAAAAACGGCCGTGGCTGACAGTAGTCGGCGTCGTGAAGAACATCAAGCAGGATGGCCTTGATGTCAACGGCATTCCCCACATTTATGCTTCGATTTACCAGAACATGAGCCGAGATTTCAGCCTGCTGCTGCGTACGCCTCTCTCTTCCTCCGTACTCGAGGCGCAGATTCGAAAGGAAGTCCAGGCAATTGATCCCGGCTTGCCTATTTTTAACGTTCGCTCCATGGACGACGTGATGGCAGGCTCGGTGGCGCCGCGGCGTTTTTCCGCTGAGCTGGTGGGAGCCTTCGCGGTAGTCGCGCTGCTGTTGGCAGCTGTGGGGATTTACGGATTGCTTGCGTATTTGGTGGGGCAGCGTACGCAAGAGATTGGAGTTCGTATCGCCTTGGGAGCCGAACCAGGCGATATTCTCAGGCTGGTCTTGAGTCAGGGCGCGCTGCTTACTGGTTTCGGTATCTGCCTAGGCTTGATCCTGGCGGCAATTACTGCGCCGGCGATGGCAACTCTGCTCTATGGAATTCGTGCTATCGATCCAATTGTCTTTCTCGCGGTTCCCCTCGTTTTATTTTCCATTTCCTTTGCGGCCAGCTATCTTCCGGCGCACAGAGCAGCTAGGGTAAGTCCCATTGTGGCTTTGCGTGAGGGATAAACCTCAACGTTTTTCGGGATAGTCGAGACAAACAGGGCTGGCCACATCGGAAAAGAATGCGACGGGAGCCTACTGAAACGAGGTCATCGCTGGAGGCCTCATCAGGACCGGGCCGGTTAGCAGCCTGTCCCGCCTGGATTTTTCGCAAACAAATTGTATAGGAGGCTCAATCGTGAAATCGAATAGCAAACTTTTGGTCGGTGCCCTCGCCGGTCTTTTGATCGGCGCTGCCGGCAATCGTGCAACTCATGGCCAGCAGGTAAAAACTCCGCCTGTCTACCTAATTTCGGAGGCCGATGCAATCACGGATCCGAC
>JASIEN010000532.1 GCA_030045935.1 Candidatus Sulfotelmatobacter sp. | reverse complement strand
TGTATTTGCGCGAACTTATGGCTACTCCCGATGCAGAGGAAGGCATACGTGCATTCATGGAAAAGCGCCCACCGCGGTGGAACAAGCTTGCGCTGGTGGAACGTTAAAGACATGGCCGATAATTCTGACATTGCCGGTAAGATCGCCGTCATAACTGGCGGTTCCGGAGCCATTGGTCAAGCGATCGCGAGCTCGCTCCGGACTGCCGGCGCGCAGGCCATTTCGCTGGATTTGGGCCCTCCCAAATGTGCCGATCTTTACTCCGATCTTGCCTGGGTCGAGTGTGATGTGAGGAACGACGCTTCAGTCGCAAATGCAGTGCAAGAAGTCGTCAACAAACATGGCGGCATCGATATAGCGATTTATGCCGCAGGTGTCACGCGCGATGCCGTCGTATGGAAGTTGCCCGTCGAAGATTGGGATCTGGTTCACAGCGTGAATCTCCGCGGCGCATTCCTCATGATTCGCCACGCTCTGCCGCTGATGCGCCAGCGCAGCGGCGGGCGGATTGTGTTGATCGGATCGATCAACGGGTCTCGCGGCAAGTTTGGCACCACCGCATACTCGGCAAGCAAGGCCGGATTGCTCGGTCTCGCAAAAAGTGTAGCGAGGGAAGCTGGACGATTCGGGGTTTTGATCAATGTGATCGAGCCCGGATGGGTGCGGTCGCCCTTGACCGAATCGTTTCCCCAGCCAGTTCGCGATGCCGCTCTGGCAGAAACTCTGGTCGGCAGTTTCGTGGAGACCGTGGACATTGGCCGCGCCGTCAGATTCCTCTGCGGCTCCGGCGGCCGGCGAATCACCGGTCAAGTTCTGCGAATTGACGGGGGTCAGTTTCTTGGTTCCACGTAGTTTTCAGGAGGTACTATGACGAATTCCAATCTTCTTCGTTGCACAAGATGCGGGCGCGTCGCTGCCGAACAGGACAAGTTTTGCGCTGAGTGTGGATTGTTTCTGCGCGATGCCGCCATTGACCAGCGCTTGCTGCTCGCTCTCGTCCACGAACGCGAGGGCCGCAGCCAGGAGTCTCGTCACGAGCTCGAGCGTTTGCTCGTGGCCGAGCCTGACAACGTGCTCGCCAATCATCTGCTCGGCACGCTCTACTTCCACGAAGGCTTGTTGGATCAGGCCACGGATTACTACCGCAAAGCCATCGCGACCGCGCCACGCTTTTTGCTAGGGCATTACGATCTCGGTGTCGCTTATTACCATCGCGGCGACATGCCGGAAGCAGTGCAGGCCTTCCGTCGTTGCCTGGAGATCGACCCGAACTATAACGCAGCTCACTATCGCCTTGGCCTTGCGTTGTTTCATAGCGGCCAGCTTGAGGAAGCCCGTGAGCACTTTGAATTGTCGCTCGCACTCACCCCCGAGTATCTGATGGCGCACTACCATCTCGGCATTATTCACGAACGGCTTGGCGAGTATGAGCAGGCGGCGCGCGAATTCGAGCGCAGCCTGGAAGAATCCAGTGGCGATGTCAGCAGCCTTTATCATCTTGCGCTGGTTCGCGACGCTCAAGGCGACCCTGCCGCCGCCGCCGACCTGCGGCGTCGAGCCCGCGGTTTCGCGACGTCGCCCGTGGGTGCGAAATAAGCAACGGAGGCGGCATGAGCACACCGCGCACGAGGACACCGGAAGAGAAAGAGCTCATTTATGACTGGGCCGAAAAAGGCCTGCGTCGTCCACAGTGGCCCGCGCAGGTCATGATTGACGACGAAACGCTGCGCGACGGCCTGCAAAGCCCCTCCGTGACCGATCCTCCTGTCGAAGCCAAGCTCAAAATTCTTTACCTCATGGAGAGTCTCGGCATTGAGACTGCCGACATCGGGCTACCCGGCGCCGGGGCGCGCCAGCAAGAAGCCGTTCTGCGCCTCTGCCGGGAAATTGCGGCGCAGCGCATGCGCATTCGGGCCAATTGCGCAGCACGCACACTCATGGTAGACATCCGGCCAATCGCGGAAGCTACGCAGCTGACCGGCGTTCCCATCGAAGCCTGCCTGTTCATCGGCTCCAGCCCGATTCGCCAATACGCGGAGGAGTGGCAGCTTGAAGATATCCTCCGTCACTCCCGCGAAGCTATCAACTTTGCGGTGCGCGAGGGTCTGGAGGTCATGTTCGTTACAGAGGACACGGTTCGTTCTTCGCCCGAGCATCTTCGCATTCTCCTGACCGCTGCGGTCGAGTGCGGGGCCAAACGCCTTTGTCTATGTGATACCTGCGGCGCTGCAACTCCGGACGCGGTTTACAACCTTGTAAGCTGGGTAAAAGATCTGCTGAAAACGATCGGATCTCCGCACATCGGGATCGATTGGCACGGACATCGTGATCGCGGCCTCGACTTGTCAAACACGCTGGCCGCTATCGAAGCAGGCGCCAGCCGCGTGCACGCAACTGCATTGGGAATCGGCGAAAGGGTTGGCAACACGCCCATCGAGCAACTGCTCGTGAATCTGAAGCTGCTGGGCATCCGCAACGACGATCTCACGTGCCTCCCCGAATATGTTCAGCTTGTTTCGCAGGTGACGCGGGTTCCCATCGCAGTCAACGCTCCGATCGTGGGTGCCGACGCGTTCCGGACCGCGACCGGAGTCCACGCTGCAGCCGTAGTCAAGGCGCAAAAGAAAGGGCATACATGGCTGGCCGATCGTGTCTATTCGGGTGTGCCGGCGGGTTGGATCGGCCGCAAACAGGAGATTGAGATTGGTCCGATGTCGGGAAACTCGAACGTGCAGCATTATCTTGCTTCCCACGGCGTGGCTGCCACACCGGAACTGACCAAGCAGATCATGGATGAGGCCAAGAAATCTCCGCGTGTCTTAACGGCCGCCGAGGTCCTGGAAATTGTCCGTTGTTCCCACCACGGAGCCTGAGGGCGAAACTCAACCACCGGGCGACGGCAATGTTTGGAGCCCGCCTACCTAAGGCCTGATTTTTGCTAACGAACGGCTATGCCGATCCGCCAGCGGCCGCTTTTCGCAGTGACTCGCAACACGCGAATTCGGCCATTCGTGCCGGTCTTGGCGCTTGCTCAATGTCTGTGGTATCCAGGTGCGGGCGCGGAGTTGCACCACTCGCGATTAAGTTGTTCAAACGGTTCGTGTGTAACCAAAAAATATTAGCAACTATCCCTTTGCGGATGAGCATGCTAGGGCATTTTCGTGAGAAATATCACATTGATGTATGAGATTTGTCACTGACAGCTTGGTTATTGTGCCTTACCATTTCGCGCATCGGTCAGGCTGCGTGAGAACAGTTCTCCTTTTAAATTCGGCTTCCTTGTCTCTCGTGAAAATTCGGCAGGTCCCAATTTCTCAGGTGCGATAGAAGTGGTCAATGAAGGGAGAATAACGCAATGAAAACTGGATACAAAGTTGCGGCGATGGCTGCCGCATTAATGATTCTTGCGACCATTGTCTTGTATTCGGGCAGGACTGTGAGTGCGGCCGCCGATGGACAGATCACCGGCACAATCAAGCTCGATGGGCAAGCACCGCACCAGAAGCCCATCGACATGTCGAAAGACCCAAGCTGCGCCAAAACCGGCAACGGCGGCCCAGTAGCCGGGGAAAGCGTGGTGGTCGGGCCCAACGGTGGTCTGGCTAACGTTGTGGTTTACATCTCGCAGGGATTGACGGGAAATGAGCCGATCGCGTCTCAGCCAGAGAAGATTGAACAAAAGGGCTGCCAGTATGTTCCGCACGTGGTGGCGGTCAATGTCGGCCAGCACATCAGCGTATTGAACGACGACAAGACAGCACACAACATTCACCCCGAGCCGAAACCCGGCGGCGGCAACATTCCATGGAACAAATCTCAGATGGAAGGCAGCTCGGCGATCGATGTGACATGGTCGACTCCCGAAGTTGCCATTCCAGTCAAATGCAACATCCATCCCTGGATGCATGCCTACATCGCAGTGGTGAAGGGGCCGTTTGGCGTGAGCAGTAATGCTGGTACTTTCAAGCTGGACAACCTTCCACCGGGTAATTACACGCTGACTGCCTGGCATGAAACATATGGAACACAAACGCAAACCGTAACGGTCGCGGCCGGCAAGCCGGCGACGGCAAATTTCAGTTTCAAAGCAAAGTAAGGACCAAAGTTGTCGGCACGGCTGCAAGCGCACCTGCAGCCGTCCTCAAATCGAGCCGGCGGCTGGAGCAGCCGGTCGTTATGGGGTGGGGAAACAATGGTAGGGAAAATTTTTGCGGTAGTAGTCGTGCTTGTCACGCTAGCTACAGCTTATTGCGTTATCGCCCACGTGTGGTGGATGCCGGTGGATATTTCTCTCCACGGGCCGAAGATCGATCAGCAGTTGGAAGAGACGATCTGGGTCGCCGGTCTTCTTTTCGTGGCCGGACAAATTGTGCTGGCAGCCTTTGTTTTTCTTTA
>JASIEN010000531.1 GCA_030045935.1 Candidatus Sulfotelmatobacter sp. | reverse complement strand
ATCTCCGACATGATTCACGTCGCCTACGTTCGCCAGAAAGAAGCGCTGGGGCTCGGCCATGCCGTGCTGATGGCCCGCGAGCTCGTGGGCAACGAACCGTTCGCCGTGCTCCTGGCAGACGATGTGGTCGATGCCCAGGTGCCATGTCTGAAGCAGATGGTTGACGTCTTCAATGAACTGCAATGCTCGGTGATCGCGACGCAAGTGATCGAAGGCAAAGCCATTTCAGCCTATGGCGTGCTCGACGTGAAGCCGGTGAGCAGCCGCTTTGGCGAACGGTTGGTTGAAATCAAGAACATGGTGGAAAAACCCCGGTTTGAAGATGCACCGTCGAATCTTGCGGTGGTCGGCCGCTATATTCTGACGCCTGCGGTGTTCGATTGTCTGTCAAATATTCAGACCGGTGCCGGAGGCGAATTGCAACTGACCGACGGCATGCGCTTGCTGCTGAAGAAGGAAAAGATGTATGCCTACCTGTATGAGGGGAAGCGCCACGATGCAGGCGACAAACTCGGCTTCCTGAAAGCGACCGTCGAGTTCGCACTCAAGCGCGACGATTTAGGAGAGCCGTTCCGCGAATATTTGAAGACATTGAAACTATAGTTTGCTATGGCCCTGGTAATCCGCACAACCAATAAGAACTGTCATCCTCTGCAAGTCTCGTTTGCGCAGCGAAGAGCCTGCCCGGAGAGAGTATGAACCACCGAAGGGATCCGGGCGAGCAGCGCGATGGCGGCGCGCTGTTTCCCCCGCAATAATCGCGCGTTCGGCTCGCCTCCTTATTAACCTGCGCCCTTCAACTTCTTCGACTTCTCTTCCACTCCCCGCGCCAGCTTTTCTTTGTGCGCGACAAGCTTCCTGGCGATCGATTCATCGGCAAGAGCAATCATCTGTGCCGCGAGAATCCCCGCGTTCGTCGCGCCTGGTTTCCCAATTGCCACCGTCGCCACTGGAATCCCCGCCGGCATCTGAACGGTCGCCAGCAGTGAATCCATCCCTTGCAGTGACGTTGACGGAATGGGCACGCCGATCACCGGCAACGAGGTGTGAGCCGCGATAACGCCCGCCAGATGAGCCGCACCGCCCGCTCCCGCGATGATCACGCGAATGCCCCGATCCGCGGCCTTGCGCGCAAACTCGGCCGTGCGATCGGGCGAACGGTGGGCGGAGGTAACGTCGATCTCGTAAGTGATTCCGAAATCGTCGAGCGCCTTGCCCGCCTCGCGCATGATTTCAAGGTCAGAGTCGCTGCCCATTACGATAGAAACCTGTGGTTTAGACAAGAATTATTCCCCCGCGTTTTTCTTACGAAAGCTCTCACGAATCCGGGCCACGATCAATCCCAGCCAGGCGTACAGCCCAACATTACTCAGAATCGCTCCGCCGAAGTTTGCAACGACTGCCGAAGCGGAAGGATGGCCGTCCAGGTCCATCAGGATCAGTGCAGTCGGCCATACAAACAGGGCCTCCGTGACCATCTCCGTGCGCGTGACCAGATACTTGCACGTGAAGGCCACGGAGATAAGCAAGCCGGCCAGAGCAAAGCCTGCCACCAACTTCTTTTTCGGGTTCAGCTCATAGCGATGCATGAGCCAGCGAGGAAAGTAAATAAATACAATTGCGAATCCGCTGGCAAGCAATAGCAAACACAACAAAACTGAAATTACCGCTATTGCCACTGACATGAGCTATCTCCTCAATGCGCGTACCGCAATGTCTTTGCGGTAGTGCGCACCTTCAAACTTGATTTTGCCACACGCCTCGTAGGCGCGTTGCAAAGCGGCCGGTAAATCTCCAGCCCGTGCAGTGACTCCCAACACACGCCCGCCTGCGGTGTAGAAACTTCCATCCCGCTTTGTTGTGCCCGCGTGAAAAACTTTCACGCCGTCGATCTCGGCTGCCTCATCCAACCCCGTTATCTTCCTTCCCGATTCGAATGCACCCGGATACCCCTGCGAAGCCATCACCACACAAACCGTGGAATCCGGCGACCATTTGAAATCGACTCCACCAATCCCCCCGTTCACCGACGCTTGCATCGCATCCAACAAATCGCTTTCCAGTCGCATCAGAATCGGCTGCGTCTCAGGATCGCCGAAGCGGCAGTTGAACTCCAGCACCATCGGACCGCGTGCCGTCATCATTAATCCGCAATAGAGCACTCCCCTATATTCGGCGCCTTCGGCCTTCATGCCGGCCACTACGGGTTGTGCTATGTGATGCACCAGCCAGTCGCGCATCTGATCGTCGATGATATTTGGGGTCGAATATGCTCCCATGCCGCCTGTGTTCGGTCCTTGGTCACCATCGAAAACCCGCTTGTGGTCCTGCGCCGCGACTAATGGAGC
Organism: Candidatus Sulfotelmatobacter sp.; assembly: GCA_030045935.1. Lineage (GTDB taxonomy): Bacteria > Acidobacteriota > Terriglobia > Terriglobales > Acidobacteriaceae > Sulfotelmatobacter. The sequence goes on along the minus strand of JASIEN010000531.1, from coordinate 1,537 downwards.
GACGCGCTCACCGTCGCTCACCACTAGAAAAGAAAGTTCATCGCCCTTCAGGCATTCTTCCAATACAACGCGCGCTCCCGCCGCTCCGACCATTTTGCCGGTGAGCATCTCGTCCGCGACTTGCAATGCCTCCTCCGGGCTCGCCGCAATCACTACGCCCTTACCGGCTGCCAATCCATCTGCCTTGATGACGATGGGCGCATGGAAATGACTCAAAGCTGATCGCACTTCCTGCGTCGAATCGCAGATTGCATAGTGGGCAGTGGGAATGCGGTGCCGCTGTAGAAATTCCTTGGCAAAGCTCTTGCTCGATTCCAGTCGCGCCGCTGCACGCGTGGGACCGAAAGTGGGCCAGCCCCGGCGAGCGAATTCATCCACCACCCCGAGGGTAAGCGGTAATTCCGGGCCAACAACAGTTAAATCTGGCCTCAGGTGCTCTCCAAGCGAAATGATCGAGTCGATGTTTTTCAAATCGACAGGCACGCACTCGGCCTCTTCCGCGATCCCGCCGTTTCCCGGAGCGCAGTAAACCTGCGACACCCGAGACGATTGCCTCAGTTTCCACACCAGCGAGTGCTCGCGCCCACCACCGCCGAGAACCAGAACCTTCATAGAGAAAATAAAGGTTAGGGGAGAGTTGAGAAGGCTGTCAAACCCGTGAGGGGGGGTAGGCAGTGGGCCTTCTTGAAAGCTTTCAATATGTTCTTGATGGATGGTGTCGTCCTGAGCGCAGCTTGAGGCGTTGCGCGGCGTCAGAGCCGCGCCGAAATCCCGAGCATCACGAGGGACCTCAGGCGGAGCGAGAGGACCTCGCGCGGAGCGAGCTTTGCACCATTCCACGGGCGAGATTCCTCACCCCGTTGGCGAAAGCGCGGGCCTTATGATGCCAAGCTTCGTTGCAGATCAGGCTCGCCAACTACGGCGGGGATGCCGGTAACACCAGGTTTTCAGGGGCCGGGCGAGCTGGCAACGTGTTGCCTTAACCACGCTTAACATCATCGTATAATTGGTAGGGTGATCACCGTTTCCAAAGAGGACTACCTCAAGGCCATTCTCGAAGCCGAGAGCGAGGGAGAAACCGTCATCTCGGCCCGCCTGGCAGACTGGCTGAAGGTTTCTGCCCCGGCGGTGACCATGGCTCTCCGGCGGCTCAAGAAAGATAGCCTGGTCCGGGTTCAGAAAGATGGACATGTGCGCCTTACAGGTGCCGGGCGCAAGATCGCCCGCAAACTCACGCTCCGCCATCACCTGATTGAGCGCATGCTCTCTGAACTGTTCGGCATGGAATGGTGGAAGGTGCATGACGAAGCAGAAAGACTCGAGCATGCGGTTTCCCCGGATTTCGAAGCTAAACTTCTGGCCCGCCTGGGAAAGGCTGGGGCCTGCCCACACGGCAACTTGAGCGAAATGGAAAGCCCTGTGAGCCGCCGCAATCGAGGCCTGCTCCTGTTGTCGGATGCCACTTCGGGACCTTCGTACGCAGTCAGCGGAATTTATGAACGAGACCGTCAGTTGTTGGAGTTTCTGGAAGCACGCG
>JASIEN010000530.1 GCA_030045935.1 Candidatus Sulfotelmatobacter sp. | reverse complement strand
AATCGGAGCTGAAATCGCTCGAAGCGATCCGCGAAGCCGCCTCTCGCTGGCCTGGAACCGTCGTTCCAACTTTGCTCGGCGGGCACGTGGTGCCAAAAGAATTTCAGGGTTGCTCACAAAAATATGTCGAGCTCGTCTGTAAGGAGATGATTCCGCAGGCGGCACGGCGGAAGCTCGCCCAGTTTGTGGATGTTTTTTGCGACAAGGGAGCATTCACCGCGAAGGAGACCACACAGATTTTCCAAGCCGCAGAACAAAATGGTCTAAGCGTCCGCGCGCACATGGGCCAGCTTTCAGAGACGAGATTGCAGCCATTTCTGCGGTTTCATCCGGCGTCATTCGATCATATGGATCACGTGAACGATGACGATATCGCGCAACTGGCTAGGCAAGACATCATCGCCACGCTGGTGCCGGGAGCGAATTACTTCCTCGGCCTGAAAGAATATCCAAATGCACGGAAGCTGATCGATGCCGGCGTTCCAGTTGCGCTTGCTACCGACTATAACCCGGGCACATCGCCGACGCTAAGCATGCCTATGGCGATGTCGCTAGCCTGCACGCATATGAAGATGTCGCCGGAAGAGGCTATTACAGCAGCCACGATTAACGGGGCATGGGCGCTGCGCGTCGCGCATCGAAAGGGTTCAATCGAGCCGGGCAAAGACGCTGACTTTGCGGTGTTTGCGGTTGAAGATTATCGCGAGATTCCATACTGGTTTGGAGTGAACCGGTGCGCAATAACGGTAATCGGCGGGGCCGTGCTAAACGGGTAGTGAACTTTTGCACACTCGATTCCGTATAGAGAGAAAGTTGTAATCCTCGCTCGGCATGAGCAAATAAGAAGTCAGTCCTACTAAATCTTCCGGAGGGGGAACCCTATGAAACGAATCCTTGCGGTGTTTACCGTTGTTTTGGCGGCACTGTCTTGGGCTACCGCCCAGCGGCTGCCGGACGTGGCGGCCCCAGACAATTACAAACTTGCCTTTACACCCGATCTCGATAAGGCCACATTTGATGGCGATGAAACGATTGCCATTCATGTGCTCAAGCCGACATCGGAGATCACGCTGAACTCGGCGGAAATCGATTTTCATGATGTCTCGATTACCAGCGGCGGCAAGACGCAGACGGCCACTGTTACTCCGGAAAAAGAAAAAGAGATGGTGGTGCTGAAGGTCGAGAATCCGCTTGCCGCCGGCCCAGCAACTATCCACATCACCTACACCGGCATCCTGAATGATCAGATGCGCGGCCTCTACCTCGGCAAGGACGATCAAGGCCGCAAGTATGCCTCTACACAGTTCGAGTCGACCGACGCGCGCCGCGCGTTCCCCTCGTTCGATGAGCCTGCCTACAAGGCCACCTTCGATATCACGGCCGTGGCCGATAAGGGGCTCGTCGCCATTTCGAACTCCAAGGTCCTTTCCGATAGGCCCGGTCCCGGCGACAAGCACACCGTACGTTTTGCCACCTCTCCCAAGATGTCGTCCTATCTCGCAGCGTTGGTGATAGGAAATTTTGCTTACGTCGAGGGATCGGCGGATGGCATTCCGATTCGCGTCTACAATCCTACCGGCAAAGAGGAGCAAGGCCGGTTCGCGCTGGATGTAGCCGAGCACGTTCTCAGTTATTACGACAAATATTTTAGCATCAAGTACCCGTACGGAAAACTTGATCTCGTCGGCATTCCCGACTTCTCCGCCGGCGCCATGGAGAATACCGGCTGCATCACCTTCCGCGAAGTTTTGCTTCAGATCGACGAGAAGCAAGGCTCGGTGGGCCTGAAGAAAACCATTGCCTCTGTGATCGCGCACGAGATGGCGCACCAGTGGTTCGGTGATCTGGTGACCGCGAAGTGGTGGGACGACATCTGGCTGAACGAAGGCTTCGCCACCTGGATGTCAAGCAAGCCGATTGAGGCGTGGCGGCCGGAGTGGAACTTCGATCTCGACGACGTCAGCAATACTGGTGGGTCGCTGAACACCGATTCGCTGGCCAATACCCGTCCCATTCATCAGGCTGCAGATACTCCCGGGCAAATCATGGAGCTTTTTGACGGAATCGCATACGGCAAGGCCGCTGCCGTGTTGCGCATGGTTGAGGCCTATGTGGGCGAGAAGACATTTGAAGCCGGCGTCAATGCTTATCTTCAGAAGCACCAGTACGGAAACGCCACGGCGGAAGACTTCTGGAATGCGCAAGCCCAGACTTCGAAAAAGCCAGTCGACAAAATCATGACTTCTTTCGTGATGCAGGCGGGCGTGCCGATCATTAACGTCAAAAGTGAGTGCTCGGGCAACTCAACCTCGATCACGCTTGATCAGCGCCGCTATTTCGTGGATCGCATGAAGTTCCAGGAGCCGAATGATCAGCTCTGGGATGTCCCGCTGTGCATGAAATCCTCGACCGGAGCACAGAAGTGTGAGCTGCTCGCCAAGCGTCAGGAAAGCTTCTCGCTTCCGGGGTGCTCAACTTGGGTGCTGGCGAACGCGAACGGCGCGGGATTCTACCGCTCGGGCTACGATCCAGAAACGATCCGGGCAATCGCCAAAGATGCAGAGACCAAGCTTAATCCCAAAGAGCGGATTTCGTTGCAGACGGACATCTGGGCTTCGGTTCGCGTAGGGCGCGAGCCAATTGGGGACTATCTCGCCTTTGCGCAAGGCATCGGCAGCGACCGCAACCGCGCTGTGGTCGACGATGTTCTGGGACGGCTGAACTACATTGGCGAGTATGTCGTGACCGACAGCGATCGCGAATCCTATCAGGCGTGGTTGCGACAGTATCTGACCCCAATGCTGAATGACGTGGGCTGGCAGCCTAAGCCTGGCGAAAGCGATGAGCAGCGCACGCTCCGCGGCCGCCTGTTTAATGCCCTCGGTTATGACGCGCGGGATCCCAAGGTGCTGGCCGAGGCGCGCCAAGTTGCAGACAAGGCGATTGACGATCCCTCTTCCGTAGATCGCGAGTTGGCTGGCAGCGCGCTGTCGCTGGCGGCGCTCAACGGCGATGAAGCCTTCTACGACCGGCTGATGACGGCAACGAAGAATGCCAAGTCGCAGGAAGATTATTACAACTATCTTTTTACGCTGGGGGCATTCACCGACCCGAAGCTGCTGCAACGCACGCTGGACTTCGCCATTTCCCCCGATGTCCGGTCGCAAGACACATTGCAGTTGATTGGCGCGGTATTTGTGAATCCGGTGGGGCAGAAGCAGGCGTGGGACTTCGTTCTTGCCCATTGGGATGCGATCCAGAAAGCTGGCGGCCCCTTCGCCAGCGCAGCCGTGGTGCAGGCCTCCGGTTCGTTCTGCGATGCCCAAATGCGTGAGCAATTGAAGGATTTCTACGCCGCTCACAAGATCGAAGCGGCCGAGAGAGCCTATCGGCAATCGATGGAGCGCATCAACAACTGCGTTGATCTGAAACAGCAGCAGGAACCGCAACTCGCGTCCTGGCTGGGG
>JASIEN010000529.1 GCA_030045935.1 Candidatus Sulfotelmatobacter sp. | reverse complement strand
GGTTAGGAGGGCAACTAAAGTCGTGCCCGTCGGAAGACCATTTATGGGCTCGCTTTTGGGCCCTTAAGGCGTGGTAACCGTTCCACTCGCCATCATCTCAACTTCCACCAACTCGCTGACGCGCAGGAACAAGGTACTCGGATTTTTCATTCCCCAACTTACATACGGCACGGAAAAATGGAGTTTTGCCGACCAGTGGTCCGGAGACATGCTGACCTCGGCCGGAATTGTCATCTCGTGCTCCGCCCCATGAATGCTGAAAATTCCATGCACGCGAACCGCAGAATTTCCCTGCAATGCCACCGTTCCTTCCACACGCTCGGGTTGAAAAGCAATCTCAGGATAGCGTTCGCTCTCCAAAACTTCCTTGTGCATCTTCCGGTCGCGCATGCCATTGCCCGTTTCCCCGCTTTTGGCATCCAGGACGATTTCGCCCGACAGCTTGTTCGTTGCCGGATCAAAGCGTAAATCGCCACGCGTAAGCTGAAAGCTTCCGTGAACACTGTGGAGCACATCGTCCAGCGTGAACTTGATCGTGGTGTGCTGGGGATCAGCTTTGAATTGCAGATCCTGCGCCGCCGCAAAGCCACTCAGAAGAATGAAGGCAGCACAGTAAAGAAGTATGCGTTGATCACGCCTGCAAAACCTGTCCCAGGCATTCCTCATGCTGCCAGCAGTCTCAGCCCCAGCCTGAGTCCATCAAAGGCCACATCAACTGGTGAGAGGGCTCCGACGTGCAGGGCGAGCAATCGGCGAAAGATTTGCGGACGCTTGCGAAAAGCCTGCAGAGTGCGCTTTTGGAGCCCAGGCCGTCCATCAAGCAGAAGCATGAGTCGCGCCATCATCCTGGGGCGCAGCGCCAGCTTGCGCTGCCCAGACTGGTAACTTACAAGATCATTTTTTTTGAGGCAATCAGCCAAAACCATGGCCTGATGAAAGGCAATGCCGAGTCCTTCCCCGGTAATCGGATCCACGGTCCCCGAGGCATCTCCAATCAGGGCAACGTTATCGCGCCATATTCGTTTGAGTTTGCGGTTGCCGACCACGGCGCCGCGTTCGGCAGAAGTTATTTCTGCTCCCCTCAGTTTCGCAGCCAGTTGCGGAAAATCCTGCAGAGCCTCGTCCATACGAACTTTCGGCTCCCATGACGCGATGGCAATACAAACCTCTTCCTTACTCACCGGACACGTGTACGCTTGATGATGTTGGCCCCAGTGTATTTCCATACGATCGGTCCAGGGACGTACGCTATAGTGACGCCGAAAGGCATAGCGCAGCCTGCCGTACGAATGTGCCTGTAGATTGACCCAGCGGCGCACCCGGGAACTGACTCCATCAGCACCAATGATCCATCTGCTGCGGATGGTTCGATTCCCGATCAAAACGTTTTGCCCACAAATGCCCCTCACCGCAGTTTGCCAGTGCAATTCCGCACCCAGCGCCTCTGCCCTTTCCGCCATGATGCGATGCAGCGTAGTGCGGCGAATGGAAAGCCCGCACACCGACGGAAATGCCGCCTCCGCAGACAGGCCGGAACCGAGAAACCGCACTCCGGTGAGCAGACTTGCCTCTGTCGGTGGAACCGAAAGCCCAAGTCTTTGAAATGCTCCGATCGCATCCGGCATCAAGGCTTCGCCGCATGCCTTGTCAATCGGTGGCCGGTTGCCGTCGGCAACCATCACACTGAATCCCTGCTGGCGCGCCGCAATTGCCGCAGCCAGACCCGCAGGACCTCCGCCAATCACAAAAATGTCAGTTGAATCTGCCAACGATGTGACCTCACCACCGCAGCAGCACGAGTTCGGAGCAGAATCCCGGTCCCATCGCCGCCAGCAGGCCAAGCGAACCGGGCTCAGGACGCCGGTTCTTCATCACGTCCTCGAGCACCACCAGCACTGAGGCAGAAGAAAGATTTCCAACTTTCCGCAGGCAATCCCACGAGGCCTTGAGTTCGCCGTTGTTCAATCCCAGCGCGGCCGCAGAAGCTTCCAGAATTTTCGGACCGCCCGTATGCAACACCCAGCTCCGCAGATCGCTGCGCTGATATCCATGATCGGCCAGGAAAGCGTCTGCATCGCTTCCCAGCTTCTCTCGAATCAAATTCGGGACCTCAGTTGAAAGCACAATGCGGAAGCCCTTTTCTGAAACGTCCCAACCCATCATGTCTTCCGTGCTGGGATAAAAAATCGAGCGTGTAGCCAGAATCTCAGGCCCGCGGATTTCAGAATCAGATGTCGCAACTCCCGACGCAAATTCCGCTCCGGTTACGATCACGGCTGCCGCCCCGTCGGCAAACAGGCCCGAAGAGATCAGGTTCGCGACCGACAAGTCTTCCCGCTGCAGGGTAAGGGAACAGAGTTCCACCGACACCAAAGCCGCAGCCTGTTTTGGATAGGCGCGAACATAGTCTGCGGCGCGCGCAATCCCTGCTGCTCCGGCAACGCACCCCAGCCCGAAAATTGGTGTGCGCCGAATGTTCGCCGGCAGTCCCATGCGGTTGATCAGGAGGGCATCGATCGAGGGGCTCGCAATTCCCGTAACCGTAGTGAAGAGCAACGCACCCAGATCGCACGTTCCTATACCGGCATTGTTCAGAGCCCGGCAAAGAGCCTGTTCTCCCAGTTCCTGTGCGACCTTGATCCAGATGTCGTTAGCCTGGCCCCAGGTTTTTATGCCGTAGTACTGCTCGGTGGGAATTGCCAGATAGCGACCCTCGACCGTAACGTTGCGGTGCAGCCGTTCCAGCAATTGTGGGTTCCTGAGTTCCTCTCCCCAATATTGCTGCAGCTGCTCCAGAAGAAATCTCTGTGAGTAATAATGCTTCGGAAATGCACTGGCTGCGCTTGCAATCCTCATCGCATTCGCCATTCTCGCAGAATCACGCGCTTGGTTGTAATCGGGTTGTCACGATATTGTAAAGCCGGCTACCAACCACTTCCGGGCAAGTGCGTCGGTACGGCTCCCTTATTTCCGAGGATGAGTATACATGCCCAACCCGATCTGACTCATTTCAGTACCACGATCGAACTGACCGTGTTGCCTACAGGATAATTCTTAATCACTGTCAAGGTTCCGGAGCTCACGGTGAAAACCTGGATCCCCGCCGGGGCCAGTTGATTACCTACGAACAAATAATCGCCAGTCGGGTCGAGAGCGATGAAAAATGGTTCCGACTCGGTAGCAAATGCATTTGTGGTGGTTGACGTGGTCAGCGCCGAGGGCAACCCAGTGGTCGAATCGATCGAATACGCGGTAACGTTATTGGAAGCTTCGTTCGCCACGTAAAGGTATTGCCCATTGGGATCGAACGTCATCCAGATGGGCGATGAATAGCCGCTGTCGTTTAAAGGAGACCCTGGCACCTCCGTCAACGCCCCGTTTGAGCCAATGCTGAAAATCGAAATCGAGCTGGAACTGGCGGCGTTGTTCCCCGCATAAAGATACGCTCCCTTTGGGTCGATGACCAGGCCGGCAGGATTCAGCCCGTCGCTTTGAGTCACGCCGATAAGCGTAAGTTGTCCGGCGTTCAGGCTGTAGCCAACGATTTCTCCGGTTATCTGCGTGCCCACCGTGGTTACGTACAGAAAGTTCCCGTCTGGTGTCACTTGCATGTTGAGGGGTGTTATCTGTCCAAGACTGACGGGCGAATTCGGGACCTGAGTCAGACCTCCAGTACTGCTGTCAATGGAAAAAATAGAGATGTTATCAGATCCGGCATTCATCACATAAAGATAGGCGCCGGCGGGATCCATCACCAGCAATTGCGGCAGCGATACCGTGCTGCCCAGGGGCGTCCGCGGGAAAATCTCCGTTACTTCGCCATCGCTCGCGATGTCGAACAGCGAAATATCATTCTCGTTGTTTGCCGCTATACCCGGGTTAACTGCATACATGAACTGCCCGGAGGGATGAATGACGATGGAACGAACCCCGTCTCCCACCGTGTACGGACTGCCCGCCAGTTCCGTCAGCACGCCGGAATTGGGGTCTTCACGGAAGGCCGCCAGTTCGTTTGCCGCAGGCATCGTGGCGTACACATAATGGCTGGAAGTGTTGCCGCACCCCACTCCTGCCGCAATCGCAGCAAACACCAACGCCAACATCACAACTTTTTGAAGCATCCCTGACTCCTGAGAGAATTCGAGAAGGAATATATTAAACGCGGGAGAGAGCAGTCAGCAATCGGCGAATCAATGGTCGTGGTTCAGTCAGGTGCGATGCCGCCAATCGCCGCCGAGGTTGTACCTGCCCTCAGTCGCCATGGGCTGGAGTCGGCGCCGGCGCTGCATGCGGCGCCGTAACCGGCGATTCTTCCCCGCCGCCCAGGAACAATCCCCTCAGCCACATGCGTAGCCGATCCAGATACACGTATACCACGGGCGTCGTAAACAGGGTCAACGCCTGGCTTACAATCAACCCGCCAACAATTGTGATGCCCAGCGGGCGATGCAACTCGGATCCTGTTCCTCTCCCCAGCGCCAGCGGCAATCCGCCAAGCAGCGCTGCCATGGTCGTCATCATAATCGGACGGAAGCGCAGAATGCACGCATCGTAGATTGCATCGACCGGCTTCTTCCGCTCTGCGCGTTCCACTTCGAGAGCCACGTCGATCATCATGATCGCATTCTTTTTCACCAGGCCGATCAAAAGAATGATCCCAATCGTCCCAATTACGTTCAACTCATTATGCGTCAGCATCAACGCCAGCAAAGCGCCCACGCCCGCCGACGGAATTGTGGAGAGAATGGTGATGGGGTGAACGTAACTCTCGTATAGCATTCCCAGCACAATGTAGACGGCGATCAGAGCGGTAATAATCAGCACCAGCTCGTTCGACAGCGAATCCTTGAACGCGGCCGCCGTGCCCTGGAAGCTGGCCTGAATCGTGGCCGGGAAGCCAATGGAACGTTGCACGTTCTCGATAGCCAGGGTGGCCTGGCCGAGGGAGACTCCCGGCGCCAGGTTGAACGAAATCGTCACCGACGGAAACTGGCTCTGGTGATTCACCGCCAAAGGTATGTTCGAGGGTACGAAGTGAGTAAACGCCGCAAGCGGTATGGGAGTACCGCTGGTAGACCGCAGATAAATATTCTGCAGCGCCTCTGTAGTCTGTTGGAACTGCGGCGCAACCTCCATGACCACGTGGTATTGGTTCAGCGGACGGTACATGGTGGAAACCTGCCGCTGGCCGAACGCGTCGTAGAGCGCGTTATCGATGTCCTGCGCTGCAACTCCCAACCGGCTCGCCGTATCGCGGTCAATCACCAGCTTGGCCTCAAGTCCCTTGTCCTGCTGGTCCGTATTCACGTCGCGCAATTCCTGCAGGCTGCGCATTTTCTGTAACAGCAGCGGACCCCAGTTGTTGAGTTCATTCAAGTCCTCGCCTTGTATCGTGTACTGGTACTGCGCCTGCCCGTAGCGCCCGCCAATCGTCAGATCCTGCTGCGTTTGCAGAAACAATGTGGCTCCGGGAACCGCCGCGAGTTTACCCCGCAAGCGATTGATCACATCATCGGCGCTGGTGTAGCAAGGGTTCCAGAAGTGAGGGGTCTTGCATTGGCCGCGCTGCTCCAGTGGCTTCAGCATGACGAAGAAGCGGCCCTGATTGGTGGCCGAGCCTCCGCCCGCAAATCCTACCGCCGTGTCGACCGCCGGATCCTTCAGTATGATTTTCACGAAC
>JASIEN010000528.1 GCA_030045935.1 Candidatus Sulfotelmatobacter sp. | reverse complement strand
GACGTCAGGGAACGGCAGAAAATGACGTCTGAAAGGTAACCATCACCGATTAAAGGGTTTAAGTATTTCCGATGAAAATAGTCGGAAATCAAAGAACCGACGCTCGGAGCTGATTCGCACGCCCTGGTTCGGGGCATTTGATTTCATGACCCTATTACATCGGGGGACTTGACAACCGGCCCAGCCCGGCTAAAATACCGCCAATTCCCGCGAATCCGCTTTTCGGCCATGCCCAGGGGCGGCGCTTCCGGATTTATGAGCTCGAAGCCGTCCTCGCCTCGCCCAAACCCTTCGCAACCGTGCAAGCATCCGCGCGTGCAGGTCGTCAGCCGCGACGAGGATGCTGAATTCGTCGAGTGCCTCGAATGCCGCGAAATCTTCGAGTCGAGCGAGCTTAAAGACATGACCATTGAGGAACGGGGCGAACGCGAATCAGAAGAATAAGATTGGAATGCCCTCCACACCAAAGTAACCACCTTTCCGCGGTTACGCCTTGTTCCCTGCTCGATCCAGCTGTTACTCTGCGGCCCGGGGCGTGCTTTGCGCACGTTGCTGACTCATGCCTGGCGTAGCGCTCGTCGTCGACGATTCTATGTTGATCCGCTACACCGTTTGCCGCTTTCTGGAAGAACGCGGCTTCCGCGTGGAAGCGGCCACCAACGGGCTGGAAGCCTTGCAGATTCTCAAACAGCTGCAGCCCGATCTGATTATCACCGATATGCAAATGCCAAAGATGTCAGGCACTGAGTTGATAACCGAGCTGAAGAAGAATCCCAAGACCAGGACCGTACCCATCATTATTGTGGCCGGTCGCGGCAGCGGCTTCGACGAGAAAGAAACGCGCGCCAATTTCGCTATTTATAAAGATATTGATATTCAGACCCAGCTCCAGAAAGCGCTGGATGCCGTGATGGGAAAGTCGCGAGGCAAATGCGCGGCCGACTAGGGGTTCCTATTTTCCAGGTTTCAAAGTCTCCAGGTTTCAAAGTTCCGACGATTGGCCGCCCAGAGGTTTTGACTTTGAAACCCTGAAGCTTTTGAAACCTGTTTTGTTCACTTTGCCCGCAAGATCCGGATAGCCCACTCCCACCCGTACCCGCTATCCTCGCATCACTATGACAACCATGAACATGATCTTTCCAACAACGCCTCCGGATGCAATACTCGCTGAAGAAGCGAAAATGCGGGCAGCGCAATCAAATTCGGCACCGGGAACTGGCCATCAGCTCAGCGAGGAACTTTGCTGGGACGCCGTCATAGCCCACGACGCGGCACATGATGGGCAATTCGTCTTTGCTGTCTCGTCTACTGGCGTTTATTGCCGCCCATCATGCCCCGCCCGCAGGCCGCGGCGCGAAAACGTCAGATTTTTCGCGGACCCGGAGCAGGCCGAAAAAGCGGGGTTCCGCGCTTGCCTTCGCTGCCGTCCAAGGGCCATAACCGGCGATCCGCAATCGGATTTGGCAAAAACGGTCTGCCGCTATATCGAGCAGCATCTCGATGAGGCGATTACGCTCGCTCAACTGGGCAAAGCTTTCCGCCAGAGCCCATTCCATTTGCAGCGCCGTTTCAAGGCGGCTCTGGGAATTACTCCCCGGCAATATGCCGACTCCTGCCGCCTGCGGATGCTCAAGCGCAATCTGCAGAACGGAGATAACGTCACGCGCGCCATGTATGACGCGGGTTACGGATCGAGCAGCCGCCTCTATGAGAAAACTTCGTCACAGCTCGGCATGACACCAGACAAATATCGCCGCGGAGCAATCGCCCAGACCCTCCGCTACGCCCTGACCGATTCACCGCTTGGGCGGATGTTGATTGCCGCTACCGATCGCGGCATCTGCGCGATTCAGTTCGGGCGCACCGACGGCGAGTTGATCGAGGGATTAAGGCGCGAATTTCCCTTCGCCGTTCGCAAAGCTGACGATGGCAGATTGCAGGCCTGGACCGAAGCCGTGCTCTCAAGAATGAACGGACGCGAGTTAAATGCCTCGTTACCCCTGGACATTCGTGCAACCGCGTTTCAACGGCGCGTGTGGACATATCTGCAATCGATCCCATTCGGCGCAACCCGTTCTTATGCTGAAGTGGCAAGAGCCATCGGCGAGCCCAAGGCCTATCGCGCAGTTGCGCGTGCGTGCGCCACTAATCCGGTTGCGGTCGCGATTCCATGTCATCGAGTCGTGCGCGAAGATGGTAGTCTCAGCGGCTACCGCTGGGGCGCGGAGAGAAAAAAGAAACTGCTCAGCCTGGAGCGCGCGACGGTTAGTGCTGTCTAGCCACGTCCGCGCAGCCGCGAAGCGGCGGCAGGGATCAGCCCACGGCGCAATCCGTGGGTGAAAAGCCTTCCAATCAACCAGCCCCGAAAAGGGGCGAAAGAAATATCGCCAGCAAACTCTTCGACATGACGAGTTTTTGGCTTGGCCCTTTAGGGCGCAGAAACTACCCGCAAACTCATATCTACGGCTTGCGGCGAGTGGGTGAGCAGGCCGACCGAAATGAAGTCGACGCCAGTTTCCGCGTACGCCCGCACATTTTCCAGCCGGATTCCTCCTGAGCACTCCATTTGAACCCGGCGCTCGAGCCGCGCACAGCGTTCGACCGCCTGCCGCACCTGCTCGGGCGGCATATTGTCGAGCAGGATCGCTTCCGCGCCATGGGTAAGCGCATCTTCCAGCTCCTGCAGGGTGCGGGTCTCGACTTCGATCGGCTGCGGGCCACGCCGGTTGTGCAGCGCTCGCTCCAGCGCCGGAACTACTCCTCCCGCAAGCGCGATGTGGTTGTTTTTGATCAGAACTCCGTCGGAGAGGTCGATTCGGTGATTGATTCCCCCGCCGCAGCGCACTGCATACTTATCGAGCACTCGCAGGCCGGGAGCGGTTTTGCGCGTATCGAGAATACGCGCTTTCGTGCCAGCAATGGCATCAACGAATTTACGCGTGAGCGTGGCGATGCCGCTCATGCGCTGCAAAAAATTAAGGATTACGCGCTCGCAGGAAAGAATCACGCGAGCGTTGTGGCGAATGACGGCGACGGATTGTCCTTTATGCAGCCGCACGCCATCAAAGATTTCGGGATGCGTCGTAACTTCATAATGCGAGGTCACGGCTCCGTCG
>JASIEN010000527.1 GCA_030045935.1 Candidatus Sulfotelmatobacter sp. | reverse complement strand
GTGATCAGGAGCATCCAAGCGAGCTGGCGTTCCGTTACAATCATCTCTTCTTATGAAAACTTTCGAACAAATCGTCGATCTGGAACGCCGCTATCTGCTGGGTACTTACAATCGCTATCCCGTCGTCCTAACCCGGGGCAAGGGAGTTTTTGTGTACGACCTCGAGGACCGGCGGTATCTCGACTTTGTTTCCGGGCTGGGAGTGAATGCACTGGGTTACGCGCATCCGCGGATTGTGAAGACGATTCGCGAGCAGGCAGCCAAGCTGATTCACGTTTCGAACTTGTATTACCACGAATATCAGGGAGCGCTGGCCGAGAAGCTGTGCACGCTTGTGAGGGGACCCGTCGGAGTCACATCAATGGGAGCCTGCCGGGCGTTTTTTTCGAATAGTGGCACCGAGGCCATTGAGGGATCGATCAAGCTGGCGCGGCTCGCGGGACATCGCGCCGGCGGCGAGGCCAAGTGTAGGCTGGTTGGGTTGAAAGGGTCGTATCACGGGCGCACGTTTGGGGCACTCTCGCTGACCGGACAGGACAAGCATCGCAAAGGCTTCGAGCCGATGCTCGAGGGGGTAACGTTCGTCGCTCAGAATGACGTCGAAGGCCTGCGCGCGGCCGTGGCTGACAACACTTGTGCGATCGTGCTGGAGCCGATTTTCGGCGAGGGCGGAATCTACGAATGTTCAGTCGAGTTCTTGCTGGAATGCCGGCTATTGGCGGACCGTCACAGGGCAGCCTTGATTTTTGACGAGATTCAATGCGGTCTGGGGCGGACGGGAACGATGTTTGCATTCCAGACGTTCGGTGTGGCGCCTGATATCGTCGCCATTGCCAAGCCACTCGCGGCGGGGCTGCCGTTGGGGGCATTCATCGCCAAAGAAGAATTCGCTAACGCGATTTCACCGGGGCAACATGGAACGACATTTGGAGGAGGTCCGCTTGCTTGCCGTGTGGCGCTGGAGTTTTTGGCCATCGTGGAAGAAGAGAACCTTTTGGAGAACGTGAATAAGGTGGGGGCATATCTGAAGCAGGAATTGCAAGCCGTGGCTGACAAGAGCCCGACTGCGAAGGAAGTGCGCGGGCGAGGATTTATCCAGGGCATCAATCTGGAGATTCCAGCACGGCCAATTGTGGATGACGCTTTGGGTGAGGGTGTGCTCTTTAATAGCACACAGGACACCGTGGTGCGGTTTCTGCCTCCGTTCCTGCTGGAAGAGAAGCACGTGGACAAAGGAATCCGCGTGCTCAAGAAATTATTAAAGAAGAAAAGGAAGGAAGCAGCGTAGCCCCGGACGGGGGCAGCGGTTAAGGACTAATCAAAGTCTTAAACCGCGGAGATCGCTGAGAAAGGCCTGGGTAACGTAAAAAATTCAGAGCCTGGATTCTGCAGACGGCTTTTAAAAAACGGGGAGCCGAAGCTCCCCAAGTGAAGCGAACAGAGGCGATGTTCACTTAGATAGAAGCGGGCAACAAGGTAAAAAGTTGTCCCGCAAGAACAAATTCTTGATCTTCTTGATTGCTGATTGGAACTTCATACAACCAGCGACGTCGTTCAATCAACGATCAGACATGACGATGGCATAGTGAGTGATTAGGCCACGGCAATCGAGTGACTCGAGCACAATCGCTCAATGACGGATCGCTCAAATGACTAACTAATCGGAGCAGTGGCTTGTCGACACGGTCTGGTCAGGAATTTCTTTCTTCAACAGCTTCCTCATCCCACCACGGTTCGCAGTCATTTTCCCATCAAGGTGTGGAAGAGTGCTGGATGGAAATGGACGGCGCCCACATGCGGTATTTGCGCGCCGGCTCGGGGCCGCCGCTCGTTCTGCTGCATGGCTTGCTGGGATATTCATTTTCCTGGCGCTACACCATGCCGGCCCTCGCGCCATATGCCACGGTTTACGCCCCCGACATGATGGGTGCGGGCTTTTCTGATCGCCCTTCCGGTCTGGATCATTCTTTGCGCGGAAATGCTCGGCGGCTTCTGCGCTTCATTCGGAATCTCGGCATTGGCTCGTTTGATCTGGTGGGTACGTCGCATGGCGGCGCCGTCGCGATGATGATGGCCGCGGAGTGCCTGGCACCCAATACTGATCTCAGCCTGGGTAGTCTCGTGCTGGTCGCACCGGTGAATCCCTTCTCTGCGCACGGTCGGAGGCTCGCGCCTTTTATTGGCAGCCGACTCGGCTCTGCGATGTTCCGCTTAGTGATTCCGCAAATGAAGATGCTGCATTCCTACTGGCACGCGCGCATGTATGGCGACCGCAGCCGCATTTTGCCTGGAACATTAGAAGGCTACACTGCGCAAATGGCTAAGCCCGGACTCTTCGACCACGCATTAGGCGTCGTCAGCAACTGGACCCGCGATCTGCGCGGGCTCAAGGAAACTTTGCCGCAACTGGCGGCGATCAGAACACTGCTGATGTGGGGCAGCCAAGACGGCGCGGTCTACGCTTCATCGGCCACGGAGTTGGCGAAATATTTTTCGAACTCGAAGACTATTATCTTTCCGGGGATCGGCCATCTGCCCTACGAAGAGTGCCCTGAGGAATTCAATCGAGCGCTCATTGAATTTTTGGCAAGCGAGCGCGGTGTTAAAAACCAATAATGCCGACGGTGGCAATCACTTCTTCATGAAAAGTGCGGACAGCGGTGGCAGTGTCAGTTTCAACGAATACGGCCGGCCGTGAATGGGCAACTCTTCGGCATTCACCCCGCCCAGATTCCCTATTCCCGTACCCCCGTATTCTTGCGCGTCACTGTTCAACAGCTCCCGCCAGTAACCGCCGGTGGGCACGCCCACGAGATATCCCAGCCGCGGGACGGGAGTGAAATTGCAAACCACAAGCACCGTATCGGCGGGATTTTCCGTCTTGCGCAGCAGCGAAATCGTGCTCGTCAGACTGTCATTGCAATCGACCCACTCGAAGCCTGCTGGATTCGTGTCGAGCATATGCAGCGCCGGCTCGCTGCGATAGAAACGGTTCAAATCGGCCACCCAGTTTTGCAATCTGCTGTGAACAGGATATTGCAGAACGTGCCATTCCAGGCTTGCATCGTGCGCCCACTCGCGGACCTGGCCGAATTCGTCGCCCATGAAAAGTAGTTTCTTACCCGGCTGTGCAAACATGTAGCCATAGAGCAGGCGCAGGTTGGCGAAGCGCTGCCACTCATCCCCCGGCATTTTGCCGATGAGCGATCCTTTGCCATGAACCACTTCATCGTGAGACAGCGGCAGCACGAAATTCTCATGCCAGGAATAGAGCATGCGGAAGGTCAATTTGCTGTGATGGTATTTGCGGTGAATCGGGTTTTGCTTGAAATATTCCAGGGTGTCGTGCATCCAGCCCATATCCCACTTCATGCCGAAGCCGAGCCCGCCGAGATACACGGGCCGCGACACCATGGGCCATGCAGTTGACTCTTCCGCTATTGTCTGGATGTCAGGATGTTCTTTGTAGGCTTCCCGATTGAACTGACGCAGGAAGTCGATCGCCTCAATATTCTCTCGGCCGCCGTATTTGTTGGGGATCCATTCGCCCTGTTTGCGCGAATAATCGAGATAAAGCATGGAAGCAACCGCATCCACACGCAGGCCGTCGACGTGGTATTTGTCCAGCCAGAACATGGCGCTTGACATCAGAAAACTGCGAACTTCAGTGCGGCCGTAGTTGAAGATGTGCGTTTTCCAATCAGGATGAAAGCCTTGGCGGGAATCCGCATGTTCGTACAGATGCGTGCCGTCGAAATAGGCGAGCCCGTGGGTGTCGGAAGGAAAATGCGACGGCACCCAATCCAGAATCACGCCAATGCCGTGCTGATGCAAATAGTCGACCAGGTACATGAAATCCTGCGGCGTGCCGTAGCGCGAAGTCGGAGCAAAATAGCCTGTGGTCTGATATCCCCAGGAACCATAGAAAGGATGCTCCATTACCGGTAGAAATTCCACGTGAGTGAACCCGACGCGGCCCACGTGATCGGCCAAATGTGGCGCCATTTCGCGATAAGTGAGCGGACGGTTGTGCTCTTCCGGCACGCGCATCCACGACCCGAGGTGAACTTCGTAGATGGAAATTGGCGCGCGTAGCGAGTTGCGGCCGCCACGTCTTTGCATCCATTCCGCATCGCCCCATTCATAATTCAGGTCCCACACGACTGAAGCTGTACGCGGCGGTTTTTCATTCCACAAAGCGATGGGGTCAGCCTTGTCGACGCGATAACCATGGCGCCGAGACTCGATATGGAATTTATAGAGTGCGCCTTTGGTTATGCCGGGAATGAAGCCCTCCCATACGCCGGAGGAGCCGCGCGGAGAAAGCAAATTCGCACCGAAACTCCAATCGTTGAAATTGCCGATTACCGAAACTAGCCGGGCATTCGGCGCCCACACGCTGAAGACGGCGCCCTCGACCCCATCGCGCGAAGCCAGATGCGCACCCATGGTTTCGTAGAGGCGGTAGTTCGTGCCTTCGTTGAAGAGATACAGATCCTGGTCAGAAAGCAATGTGGGAGGGGCGGAACTAAGGGTATCGGGCATCGTGCTGTTCTATTAGTTTACCGGAAGAGTACGATCGGTTGGGCGGCTGGACGTGGAATCCTCGATCGATCCTCGTGCTATCCTGATTTTTTCCAGCCATGCCAGCCCTCCGTTTGATCGTTCTTTGGCATCAGCATCAGCCTTTTTACAAAGATCTGGTGACCGGCGAATATCGCCTGCCGTGGGTGCGGTTGCACGCACTGAAAGACTATTACGGCATGGTGAAACTGCTCGATGAGTTCCCCAATGTTCATCAGAATTTCAATCTCGTTCCCTCACTGATCACACAGATTCAGGATTATGTCGCGGGTACCGCGAAGGACCCATTTCTGAATGTCGCCGCTAAACCTGCTGCTGATCTTACGCAAAGAGAGCGGATTTTTGCCCTGCAATATCTTTTTCAGGCAAACCCGAATAACGTGCTTGGCAGGTATCCGCGCTATCGGGAACTGCATGAGCAATTCCGCGAGCACGCATATTCTCCTGACAAAGCTGAGCGCTATTTTCAGGCGCGCGATTTCACCGATTTGCAGGTGCTATCGCAGATCGCGTGGTTCGATGAGTTTTTTCTTGAAGACAAAGATGTAGCGGCGCTGATCAAGAAAGAGCGCAACTATTCCCTAGAAGATCAAAAATTTGTAATTGCGCGCGAACGCGAGTTGCTGGCGAAAGTTCTGCCGGCATACACCGGTGCCGCCAAAAAAGGTTCGGTCGAAATTTCAGCGACGCCTTTTTACCACCCAATTCTGCCTTTGGTGAGCGATACAAACGCGGGTGCAGTTTCTTCTCCCGGCTTGCCGCTGCCGCAGAATCGCTTTCGCCATCCCGAAGATGCTCGCGAACAACTCGTACGAGCCCTCGATTTGCATGAGCGCGTATTTGGCGTGCGGCCGCAAGGAGTATGGCCGTCCGAGGGAAGTGTTTCGGAAGAGGCACTGGCCATCGCCCACTCGCTGGGGGTCAAGTGGATGGCCACCGATGAAGGCGTTCTCGGGCGCAGCACGGGCGCCTTCTTTGCGCGGGACGGCAACGGCCGTTTGCCGGCTGATCTGGCCCAACGGCTCTACAGCATTCATCGCTACGAGAATGGTGCGACATCCATGCACCTCGTCTTTCGCGATCACACGATTTCCGACCTCATTGGCTTCGTTTATTCGGGCATGAATCCGGCTGATGCAGCCGGACATCTGTTGCACAACATTAAGGAAGCGGCCCAGCCTGTTTTGGCACAGGGACGAGACGCCGTCGTTTCCGTCATTCTTGATGGAGAGAATGCCTGGGAATACTACCCGAAGTCAGGCCGGGAATTTTTGCGCCGCTTCTACGATTCAGTGCAGCGCGAGGCGGGATTGGAATCGGTGACGATTTCTGAAGCCATCGCCCGCGATCGTAATATTTTGCCGCTGCGGTCACTCGTCCCGGGCTCCTGGATCAACGCAAACTTCAATGTCTGGATTGGCGCTCCGGAAGACAATCGCGCCTGGGATTACCTGCACCACGCCCGCGAATTCTATGCGCAGAATGCAGGACGAACCGGCGAAGCGCAGCGCAAACTTGCATTTGAAGAAATCCTGATTTCGGAAGGCAGCGACTGGAACTGGTGGTATGGTCCAGAGCATCATTCGGCCAACGATCGCGACTTCGATGAACTTTATCGCAAGCATCTCTCCAACGTGTATCAGGCGCTCGGAGCCATGCCTCCGGACTATCTGGCGCAGCCGATTACTGCGGGCGAAGTTCGGCCTGAGTTCACTCCGCAGTCGTCCTACATTCACCCCCGGATCACAGGCGACAAGATTCGGTATTTCGAGTGGATGGGGGCAGCCATGTTTCGCGCCGATCAGCGCGCCGGCGCAATGCATGGAAAGCAATTCCTGCTCGAGGCCCTATATGCCGGAATTGACAGCACCTATGTTTATGGACGATTGGATTTCGCCGGACCGTTGCCGGAGATGGAATTTGAGCTGGTAGCGAACCTGGAATCCTGGGCCGCGACCGAAGTTCGTCCCCGGCGCACCCTGCGCCTCGACGGCAAAGTCCGCGACCACAAGCTGGTGGAATGGAAAGTTGAAGGCAAAGAAGCAGTCGTCGCAGTTTCCCCTGATGGCGACAAGGAAAGTGCGCGCGCAGCCTTGCTGCGCAGCTTTGAATTTCGATTGCCACTTAGCTGGCTGATCGCCACCCCCGCGGTTGGCGCGCCGAATAATCAGAAGCCTTCAGCGTCGGCTGTGGCGCCGACCAGCATCGTGAAATTGCGCATCAGCCTCTGGCACAATCGGCTGCCGGTCGATGCTTTGCCGGTGGAAGGATGGATGGAGTTGCAGTTGCTCAGTGAGGCGGAGATGGGAGCGGGGATGTGAGGCGGTGTCGTGCGATCGCTTCGTATCGAAACACAAAGGCCGGAGGCTGATGCCTCCGGCTCTAACAAAGCATAATGTGCTTCACTGCCCCGCGCTGGCCACCGAACTTGTCATCTGAAGCGGGCGATTCAGTTCCAGCGTCAACAGAGTTCCGGCCGGCAAGGTCGCCGAGCGATGCTTGGCCAGCCAATGAGCACCAGTCGCGCCTGCGCCAATCGCTCCACCGACCAGCACTCCAATTGGGCCGCCAGCTAAGCCACCGATCAGCATGCCTCCCGCGGCGCCGCCGCCGGTTTCCAGTTGATCACGCCGGTCATGGCCTGATCCCTTGAACTCGCCTTCCTGGTCGACATCAGTACCGCCGCCCAGATTTGTATCTACCAGCCGGGCATCGAGGAAGAGACGGTCGCCACTGGGAAGAATCAGAGCTTCGGGCAGAATCGCTATCGTCGGCTTGCCGGAAATGCGGCGCGGTTCCGAAACCTTGGTGACACGGCCTTCGATAATCGCTCCAGCGGGAATGATCATATTACCGTTGAGCATGACGGCTTGCGTCAGGCTGGCCCGGAACGGATCTCCCGCCTTATTGCTGAAAGTCGCCAGCGTGGTCTCAAGCTTCACCATTAGAGCCGTGCCGGCCGGGACTGGAGATGGGCTTTGCGCCACGGCCAAAGCCGCCAGCAACAGCGCACAAGGCAGAATCATGCATTTCTTCATACATCCTCCTCGGACCTTCCTATCCTAAGAACCCGCAGCTATAGTCTTTGACTCTAGACCAGCTGGTGTAGGGGAACAATATTCGGCCGCCCGTGGGAACCAACGAAGATAACGATGCCAAATCAGGGAGAGGAGATGTCTTTGTCCTGCGCATCCTGTGTGAACCTTTGTGTCGTTCGGGTAATGAGCTCTCGCTAATGTCGCTCGCGACGAAAAAGTGAGAGCATCATCGTGCGCTGAACCTGCTTTCGCTATAATCGTGCGTTTCAAGCAGGAGCTAAGCTATAAGAGGACGGAGTTCTGAGTCATGACAAATATTAGTGGCATCGTCGCCCGCGAAGTGCTCGATTCCCGCGGCAATCCTACGGTCGAGGCGGAAGTGCAACTGGCCAGCGGAACAGTGGGGCGCGCCATCGTTCCCAGTGGAGCTTCGACAGGGGAACACGAAGCTGTCGAACTGCGCGATGGTGACAATACTCGATACCAGGGCAAAGGAGTTCTTAAGGCTGTCGAAAACGTGAACGGTGAAATTGCTGAGGCCCTTGCGAACTGGGACGCAGCTGACCAGCGGGGGCTCGACCAGAAGATGATCGAACTCGATGGCACCGAAAACAAAGGACGCCTGGGCGCGAATGCGATTCTTTCTGTCTCGATGGCAGTAGCGCGCGCGGCTGCGGCCGAATACGGCATGCCGCTCTATCGCTATCTCGGCGGTGCAGGCGCGAATATTCTGCCTGTGCCCATGATGAACATTCTTAACGGTGGCGCGCATGCCGATAACAATGTCGATTTTCAGGAATTCATGGTGATGCCGGTCGGAGCGGAATCTTTTTCTGAAGCGTTACGCTGGGGAGTCGAGGTTTTTCACACGCTCAAGGGGGTGCTGAAAAAACGGGGCTATAACACTGCCGTGGGAGATGAAGGCGGATTTGCTCCATCGTTGAAGTCGAATGTTGAAGCCATTGAGGTTGTGCTGGAAGCGATTAATCAGGCCGGCTACAAGCCGGGAGAAGAAATTGCCATCGCTCTCGACCCGGCAGCGAGCGAGTTTTATCAGGATGGCAAGTATGTGTTCAAGAAATCTGACAAGTCGGCGAAAAGTTCCGACGACATGGTGCGTTTCTGGGCGAAGTGGGTGAATGACTATCCGATTGTTTCTTTGGAAGATGGATTGTCGGAGGAAGACTGGGATGGCTGGCAGAACCTCACCAAAGAACTCGGCGCGAAAATTCAGCTCGTCGGCGATGACATCTTTGTGACGAACATTCAATTCCTGCAAGAAGGAATCGATAAAGGCGTGGCGAATTCGATTCTCATCAAGGTCAATCAGATCGGTACGGTCAGTGAAACTTTGGACGCTATCGATCTGGCGCGGCGAAATGGATACACATCCGTGATTTCGCACCGCTCGGGCGAGACGGAAGATACATTCATCGCAGATTTGGCCGTGGCTACCGGCGCCGGACAGATCAAAACTGGATCCGCATCGCGTACCGACCGAATTTCCAAATACAACCAGTTGCTACGGATTGAAGGCGAGTTAGGAGAGTCGGCCAAGTTTTTGGGATTGAAGGCGTTGAATTATCACGGATAAATTGTGGAGCATCTGCAACGGCTTCTAGTGTTCGTCGCGCTTGTGTGGTGTGCCGCATGTGGAAATCATAACCACATTCCCGATGGTGCCAAGGCCAACAGAATTTTGGTCTACAAGTCCGCACACACGATGATGCTGCTTAACGGCACAGTTGTCCTGAAGACGTACAAAATAGCGATCGGCCGCAGCCCCGTAGGACCGAAAACCCAACTCGGTGACCATAAAACACCTGAAGGAAACTACACCATCGACGCGAAGAAGAGTGCCAGCAGGTTTTATCGTGCGCTCCACATTTCGTATCCGAACCTGGCCGACCGCCAGCATGCGGAGAGAAACGGCGTCGATCCGGGTGGCGACGTTGAGATTCACGGCATTCAGAATGGGCTTAGCTGGATGGGATCGCTTCACCGAACTATCGATTGGACGGATGGCTGTGTCGCTGTGACAGATGACGAAATCGACGAGATTTGGAGAGTGGTTGATGTTGGCACGCCTATTGAAATCCGGCCTTAATGATGACTTAAGCGAGCTATAATCCAGCTATGCCCGATAGCGAGATCATCTTTTCCGTCCAGGAATCTCCCGAAGGTGGGTATGAGGCCCGTGCGCTTGGTTATTCCATCTTCACCCTTAGAGTCCCCACTCCTATCGTCTGCTCCCGATAAATCCAAGCGGCCTCTTGCCGAATCTAATATTCATGCGCCGTGGACTTGGAATTGTGGGCTTCGTCACCGTTGTTCAAACCGTCCTTTTTCTGACGCACTTTCTGCTTTATGAAACCTGGACGTATTTAACGCCAGCCGACAGTAAACTCTGGCTGCAGGTAACGCTGGGACTTCTTTCTATCAGCTTCATCGCGGCTTCAGTGCTCGCCTATCGCTACACCAATCCTTTGCTTCGGACTTTCTATCGCGCCGCTGCCGTCTGGCTTGGCTTGCTGACCTTTCTGTTCGTCGCAGCATTGGCGGCATGGATCGTTTACGGAGTTGCCCAGCTCACCGGCGCACACGTCGCTTTCCATCGCGTGGTTGAGTGGCTTTTTGCCACAGCCGTCGTGGTCGGCATGGCCGGAATCGTCAACGCTAACTGGACGCGCGTTACGCACGCGACCATACGCCTGGCGAACCTTCCCGAGGCATGGCGCGGACGCAAGGCCGCCCTTATCAGCGACCTGCATCTCGGGCACGTGCGCAACGGTAATTTTCTGCGGCGCATGGTCTCGTTGATTCTCAGCGAAGGCCCGGACGCGATTTTCATTGCCGGCGACTTGTACGACGGCACGTATATCGATGCACAGAAGGCCGCCGCGCCGCTCAGCAAACTCAGCGCACCACAGGGGGTTTATTTTGTCGCGGGAAATCACGAGCAGTTCCGAGACGAAGATAAATACGTGCACGCTGTGAAGGCTGCAGGAGTTCGCGTGCTGCACAACGAAAAAATCGAAGCCGACGGTTTGCAGATCGTGGGAGTGCCCTACCGCAACGCACTGCGCGCCGAGCACCTCGCGTCAGTGCTCCAGCGGGTAAAACTCGATCGCGAGCGTGCAAGCATCCTACTTTTGCATGCGCCGCACCATCCCGAGGTTGCGGAAGCGGCAGGGGTATCGCTGCAACTCTCTGGACACACCCATCTTGGACAGTTCATTCCGTGGAGCTGGTTCGCCCGCAAAATCTATCGCCAGCTGGTCTATGGTCTGAGCCGGATCGGCAAAATGCAGATCTTCACCTCAAGCGGCGCGGGCACCTGGGGCCCACCCCTGCGCTTGGGATCGAATCCGGAAATTGTCATGCTGCAGTTCGAATAACGGCCAAGGGCAAGTCAGCAGATGCTCCACGGAAGCGGTATAACTTGCCCACGAATCCGTGGTTCTTTCAGAATCCCATTCTGTCGTCCGCACTCGGCCCATATGTTGCAGGTAGAGGCTTGTCATTCATCCGAAGATAAACTCCTAGTTGCGCGCGATGGTGCACCAGATGATTCAAGAACATCTGCCTGTAGGCCAGAAATTTCTGGCCGTTGAAAATCGTCTTGCCTTGAAAGCTTAACTTCCAATTATTAGTCCATGCGCTGTCGGGCAGGGCAGCAAGAGCCGCTCGCGTCTTGGCTGCGCCTTCATCGAAGAATTTCAGCAGCCCAGCCGGCTCAAAAGGCGGCCGTGCACGGCTTGGCGCGTTGCTGAAATCCAGTTCCGGAGTGGTCAGGATGGTCAGGCCAAAACCGGGCAGTTCGGCCAGGTGCGGCGCCAGCTTTTCCATCGTCATCGATTTGGCATGGGGCGCAAAATCTTTTTTGTCGTAAGGCACGCGCTCAAGCATCGTGCGCGTAGTTTTCATCTCGGCATCGAATTCGGGCAGTAAGAGTTCGCTGGTCGACATAGAAGCCTCCGACAGGCACTATACTTGATGAGTGATTCACTGGCTACATTTATTTTCGCCATTTGTTCGCTTACACCTCGCAGAGCTGTGGAAAAAAGCCGGAGGTTGACTTAGTCCATGACTTAGCTATAGTTGCTCATATGGAAGTGAATGTCCAGGAAGCTAAGACCCATCT
>JASIEN010000526.1 GCA_030045935.1 Candidatus Sulfotelmatobacter sp. | reverse complement strand
GCCGGGATCGTTCCAAACGGGGCCGGTAGGACTGCCGGAAAGTTCGCCGAGTTTCTGTGAGGCGAGAGTTGTGAGGTCAACGCGGAACAGAGTCAGAGTCGTGGAGCCCTGAACAATATCGTTGCCCGTAAAAACCAGCAGATTCTTGCCGTCCGGAAAAGGCAGAACTGCCACCGGGCTGGAACCCTCGGGCGCATGAAAAACCGGCTCCTCCGCAAAGCCGGTTTTCGCCTTGCGAAGAAAGGCGTTATCCTGGCGGCTTCTAAAATAGTAAAAAGTGTTCCCGTCAGGCGATATTCGCAGTCCGAGCCCGGAGGCGGCCATCGTTGATGCACCACCGAGGGTCGGTACGCTGTGAGTTTCCTGGTGTGCAAAGTCGAGCGAGTAATAGACCTGCGTGCCCTCGGGCGAGAATGTTTCCACCTGCTTATTGACGGAATCGTTGGTGAGTTGCAGCGGTTCACCGCCAGAGGCGAGCATCACGAAAACCTGGTCAAAACCCGCGACAGGTGAGGTGAAAGCCACGGTGTGTCCGTCGGGAGAAATAACTGCTCCGTTCATCGGTTTATTCCAGTGGCTGATCTGCACGACTTTTGCTGGGCCGCTGGATGAGTTGTGTAGGTAATACGCGGTCAGCCCGCCAAGCACCAGGAGCACGACGACGGCGCCGAGAACGAGATAGATATTGCGTGACGGTTTTGGCGGCGCCGCCGCGATTGCTGATGTGCCGCTTGTGGATGAAGCCCCCGCCGGCTCGACTGCAATTGGTTGGGCGGCACCGGAGCGTCCCGAGCCGGAGTCGCGCCTGGCCCGCTTCAGGTCGCCACGAAGCTCAGCGCCCGACTGATAGCGAAGTTCGGGATCTTTTTCGAGAGCTTTGTTGATGATGCGATCGAGTTCCGGCGGAAGTTCGGGATTCAGACGCATAGCCGACACCGGGACTTTATGTAGAATCGCGTCGAAAACTACCGCCGAAGTGGCGCCCGGAAACGCCTGCCGCGCGGTTGCCATTTCGTACAGCACGGCGCCGAAGGAAAACAGGTCGGTGCGCGCATCCAGTTCCTCGCCGCGCGCCTGCTCGGGAGACATGTAAGCGATGGTTCCCACGGCACTGCCCGGGCTGGTCAGGTGCTCTGCTATCTCGAGAGTAGCGGCCGTCATGCCGGCACTGTCCGGCTTTATGGTGACCTTGGCCAGGCCGAAATCCAGGATCTTCGCCTGCCCGCGGGCGGTGACGAAGATGTTCGCCGGCTTGATGTCGCGGTGAATGATTCCCTTGGCGTGCGCGGCGTCGAGGGCATCGGCGATCTGAATGCCAAGATCGAGCGCCGTTTCGATGTCCAGAGGTTTACCCGCAATCTTGTGTTTGAGAGTGACGCCTTCCAGGTGCTCCATGGCGATGAAGGCCTGCTCGTGCTGATCGTCAATCTCATAAATCGTGCAGATACTCGGGTGATTCAGCGCCGATGCGGCCTTGGCTTCGCGCTGGAAACGAGCGAGCGCCTGCGGGTCTTTTGAAACATCGTCGGGCAGGAATTTGAGGGCGACAAAGCGTCCGAGCTTGATATCTTCGGCCTTGTACACAACGCCCATGCCGCCGCCGCCAAGCTTTTCGACGATACGGTAGTGCGAGATGCTCTGGCCGATCATTTCAAAAATCTTAGGGCCGTAGTCGAGGCAAGTCAAACCCTGTGAGCGTTTGGTTCGAGTAACTCCGGATCAATGTTGCCGCCGCTGATAATGGCTACGGCCAGCTTCACCGGCGGTAGTTCGGAAGCGTGAAAGATGAATCCGGCCGTGGCAACCGCTCCGCTGGGTTCGGCTGCTGTCGCAGGGTTGCGATTCAAATACTGCGTGGCACGCAGAATCTCGTCCTCTGTAACAGTGATGATGTCGTCGACGTAGCGACGAATGTGCTCGAAGTTGATGTCGCCGACACACTGCGCGCGCAGGCCGTCGGCGATCGTCCGGGTGACGTCGGTGGCGGGGAACTGAACGACACGACCGGCTCTGAGGCTGGCCCGCGCGTCACCGGCGATAGTGGGTTCGACGCCGATTACTTTCACGTGGGACTTAGTCAGCTTAATGGCGGTAGCAACGCCGCTAATGAGCCCTCCGCCGCCGACAGGGGCAAGGACCATTTCGACATCAGGCAGGTCTTGGAGAATTTCCAGTCCGATCGTGCCCTGACCGGCGATGATCTGTTCGTCGGCGTAGGGAGGGATGATGACGTATCCATGTTGAGCAGCGAGTTCTTCAGCCTTGAGTTGCCGCTCAACGCCCGTCGGGCCAACGAGAACGAGTTCCGCGCCAAGCGCCGCAGTTTTCTCGCGCTTGATTGCCGGCGCAGCCGCGGGCATGACGATGACGGCTTTGACCCCCAGAGTGCGGGCAGCGTAGGCGACACCTTGCGCGTGGTTGCCGCTCGAGTAGGTGATGACTCCGCGGCGGCGGTCCTCCTGGGAGAGTTGGAAAATTTTG
Source organism: Candidatus Sulfotelmatobacter sp. (assembly GCA_030045935.1). Lineage (GTDB taxonomy): Bacteria > Acidobacteriota > Terriglobia > Terriglobales > Acidobacteriaceae > Sulfotelmatobacter. The sequence continues at coordinate 1,135 of JASIEN010000526.1, read as the reverse complement.
TTGTAGGCGCCGCGGAGCTTAAAAGCTCCGATAGGCTGTTGGTTTTCCGGCTTGAGGAAAAGCCGGACTTCGCCCGGCCGGACAGCCGAGGCCGACTGTCCCCACGTGGGGGATGGAAATTCAATCAGCGGCGTGCGAATTGTGATTCCGCGCAGGCGCTCGCGGGCCGATTGTATGTCGGAAAGGGTGACCACGATTTAGGTATTTATCCTAACCGATCACCACACTCTGCATGCATTCTCCGGCGCCATGGGTGCGCCGCTCTTGCATCCCCAGGCCTGCTTGAATTCAGGCATATTTCGCACGACGCCATTCACGCGGAATTTACCGAGAGAGTGCTCGTTGGTAAGGGCGAGCAATCGAGCCATTTGTTCCGTGTTGTTCTGGCACCAGATTTGTCCCCAGCCCAGGAACAGCCGTTGCTCCTCAGTGAAGCCGTCGATTTTCTCACTCGTGGTTTTGTTTCCCAACTTTGATTGCAATGCCATGTCGGCGATGCGCAAGCCGCCGTTGTCGGCAGTGTTTTCGCCCAGCGTGAGTTTGCCTTTTTCGTGAACGTCATCGACCGCGATGAAGCCGTCATATTCATCGACCAGGCATTTGGCGCGCTCATCGAAGGCTTTGGCATCTTCCGGCGTCCACCAGTCTTTCAGGTTGCCATCCTTGTCGAATTGTCGGCCTTCGTCATCGAAGCCGTGGGTGAGTTCGTGGCCAATGACGGCGCCAATTCCACCGAAGTTCACGCCATCGTCAGCTTTGAAGTCATAAAAAGGAGGCTGGAGAATTCCGGCAGGGAAGTTGATGTCGTTTTCGGTCGGCTCGTAATAAGCGTTCACAGTAGGCGGCGTCATCTCCCACTCCTGCATATCGCGTGGCTTCCCGATTTTGCCGAGCTCGCGTTTCACCTCGAATTCATTGGCTCGCACCTGATTGGCGTACGCGTCGCCACGCACGATTTCGAGCGAACTGTAATCGCGCCATTTATTGGGATAACCGATCTTATTCTGAATAGCGTCGAGCTTGATCAAGGCCTGTTTCTTCGTGGTGTCGGTCATCCATGGCAGCGTAGTAATGTCCTGGCGCAGCGCAGATTCGATGGCGTGGACCATTTCAAGAGTGCGCTCTTTGGCTTCTG
>JASIEN010000525.1 GCA_030045935.1 Candidatus Sulfotelmatobacter sp. | reverse complement strand
GGTGATTTCGGCGATTTCGAGGATGGGATCGGCTTCCGTTTTTATGTGGCGAAGTTCGCCTGCGCGATCGAGCGCGGCGATCCATTGGCGGAGATCGGAGTAGGGCAAGAGATTGGTCCTCGGGACGAATGATTATAAACAGTTCCCAGTTCTGAGGTCTCAGTGCGCGGTTCGGCCGGTTGTGCAAAGCAGGTTCCTCACCCGCGCTGCGCGCGCGTTCGGAATGACATCATGCATGAGTAAATCGAATTACAGTTTGCTGCGGAGCATGGTGATGACGTCGTCGGAGGTGATGACGCCCTTGAGGCGGCTGTGTTCGTCGACGACTGGCAGCGTGAGCAGGTTATATTTGTCGAAGAGCTCGGCGACCTCGCGGTCGTTGGTTTCTTCGCGGGTTGAGACCAAAGGCTCTTGTGTTAAGGATAAAAGAGGCGTGCTGGGTTCTGCCAAGACTAGTTTCACCAGGGGGACGGCGCCCGCCAATGTGCCGTGGGAATCGACCAGGTAGATCGTGCTGACCGACTCGATGCCGCCTTCAAATTCGCGCATGACTCCGATGGCATTTTCGACACTGGCAGTGACGGGAAGCGCGAGGAACTCTGTAGTCATACGGCCGGCGGCGGTCTCTTCTCGATGTTCGAGGAGCTCAACAACCTCCTGGCTGGCCTCGGGTTCCATGTTGACCAGGATCTGTTCGGTACGATCCTGAGGCAGATCGGCGAGGAGGTCGGCGGCCGCGTCGGGATCCATTTCCTCGACGATGTCGGCTGCACGGTCGGAGTCGAGGGACTCGACAATGGCCTTCTGTACCTTGGGCTCGACCTCTTCGAGAGTTTCGGCGGCGACGTTTTCGTCGAGGGTTTCGAAGACGGCTTCGCGTTCGGCGGGAGCGAGTTCTTCGACGATATCGGCGATGTCGGCGGGATGGAGCTTGGCGATGCCCTCGTGAGAAATCTTGAGCTTGATCCGCCGCGAGGGATCGGTTTCGATGAGATCGACGAAGCTCCACGGAATGGTTCGAGGAGGGATTCTATCGACCAGCTTGTGCAGGGCCGCGCGCGGTGCCAAACCGCGCAGGAGGCGGCGAAGCGCCCCACGAATGCCGATATCGACGGACTGAACGCGCAGGATGGCGTGGTCGCGTCCGGCGTCAGTGATGGACTCGATTTGGAGATCGACGTCGTTTACGCGGACGACTTTGCGGCCGTGGACATCGATAACCTGTTGATCGAGCAGATCGCGTTCCAGCAGAAAGAGTCCTTCGGAGCCGTTGGCGGCAGGCCAGTCGGAAACCTGGCTAGTGGCGTGAATCTGCTCATCGACGCGCGAGACCGAGGAGTAGGGGAGCAGACGGTTTCCCGACTTCGTCTTGACGATGAAAGACGAGATGCGATCGCGATCTTCCTGGGGAGCGAGGGCGACTTCGCGCACACGTCCGGAAGGAGCGCCGGACGCGTCAATCACGGTCGATCCGATTAATTCGGACAGGGGCAGCGAAGTCATGACGGCATGAGAATAGCCCAATTTCTACACGGGCGGAAAGAAATTGTGAACGGGAGGAGAAAAAAGTCAGCCACTTCAGCAACTGGTGAAGAAAATCTTAAACCCAGAGGCACGGAGGAACACAGAGCGCGGGCCAGAGGCGGTGTTGTGTAACCGAAGCCGAGGCTTACCAGCGGCCCAGCATCTCGGAAAACTGGAAGATGCGGTCGATGGCTACCGCGGCGACCCCTACGGCTAGGACGAACGCCATTCGAAGCAGGGTGCCCTTGACTGCGCCTTGGTCTTTGGTGGTCCTCCAAATAATGGGGACGTTCACGGCTGCACTCGCCAGAGAGGCAATGACCGTTGTGCTGCCTGCAAGGGCAGCGGTTATCTTGCCGTGCATGGCCATGGTTGCGGCCGCGGCGGTGGTGCTGGCGCTGCTGACTAGCCCGCCGATTACCCCTGTGGCCAGCATTCCGCTGCTGCCGAAATAACGAGTCAGCAGCGAGCCGATGATCTCAATCGCAACAAAGATCGTTCCGAACCATAAAACCTTGGCGACCGATATCGGTGATGCCAAACTGAGCTTGCCGGGGACGGGATCTTCGATTCGGCGATCGCGCCAAAGCCAGAAACCGGCTACCAGAGTCATGGCGAGCAGCGGGACTACAGTTGCGCTTAAAGATCGAGGGGAAAAGAGCGTGGCCAGAATCAAGTTCCTGGCGAACATGGCGATGGTGGTCAGCAGGCAGAGCGTTGTGGCGCGGTTGACCATGCCGGTTTCGCGGAGGCGGACGCCTAACTCGGCCATGGTTGCGCTGCTGTTGACCAAGCCGCCAAAGATGGCGCTGAGGTAGAGGCCGCGGGCGCTGTAGATGCGCAGCAGAACGTAGTTCACAAAGCCGATGCCGGAGATGGCGATGACGCTGATCCATGCGTCCCGTGGATTGAACAATTGCCAGGGATCTACGTATCTATTTGGTAGGACGGGGTAAATGACGAACCCAATCAAGCCGAGCAGGACGGCGCTACGGATTTCCGAGGGCTGCAGTCCGCCGGCGAAACGGCTTAACTCGCTCTTCCATGCGAGCAGCATGGTCATCACGATCGCCCCCGCTACGGGGGTGAAGATGTGACCGAGGCCGACCAGAACGCCGAGCAGGTAGTTGAGGATCAGCGCCGCGGAAGTCGTCATTTCCAGGCTGCGGTCGTTGAGGATGCTGCGGGTGTTGAGGGCGGCGACTAGGAGGAAGACGCCGACAAACGCGGCCAGGGAAATAGCCGGTCCTATGAGGGAGGCCAGCATGCCAAGCAGCGAGACGATGGCGAATGTGCGGACACCGACATCTTTGTTTGACCATTCGCGCTCCATTCCGACCAGCATCCCTACGCCGATGGAGACGGCCATCTTGAGGGCAATGGGAGCGGTTGGAAAATGCATTGCATCTTGCGGCATGTTGAGCGATTTGTATTAGAACTCAGATGCTATCGCGAACCTGGGTGATTTTGCATTCGTATAATAAATACAGTGCGGTATATTTTCGACATTTTCGGGCAGACGCTGCGGACGCTGTGGGCGCACAAGCTGCGATCGTTTCTGACCATGTTCGGGATCGCGTGGGGGGTATTTTCCCTGCTGCTGCTGGTGGGATTAGGGGAGGGATTCCGATCGGGCAACAAGAAAGAGTTTGATGAG
>JASIEN010000524.1 GCA_030045935.1 Candidatus Sulfotelmatobacter sp. | reverse complement strand
GCTCGAACCATCGGCAGGAGGCGCGAATCCTACATTCCGGCAGGGATCCTGAGTGCTGTTGCGCGATTCGGCTGCCTTCCGCGGATTCAAGAACCCGGTTGATAACCCCGCAACATCCGCGGGTCCAATGTCCACACTGCCCCTCCACACAGGGTTCTGCAAACCGGAACCGTGTTTCCGGTTGGAGTCCCTGCTGTGCTCGTGCCACAAACTCCGCGTCTATTTGCAGAGGCGGTGAGACGTAGCCGAGCAGGCCATCGGGCCCCATGATCCCCAGTAGGGTTGCTCCAACCCTACAGCGGCCGCTGGGACATGTTCGTCGATCCGCCGCCGCCGTGCCGTCTGAAGTGTCGCAGGCCCTCACTTGCTCGAACCACCTGCTTTGATTGCGATCCCTTGCGTGCCGCCGTTCCTATTCAGGAAGTCAACTGCCATCGGCCCCCCTAGTTCGGTTCCAGCCAATTCGGTTAAGACGGCCCTTTGTACGGCGCTTGTAATCCGCTTCACCGTCTCCTGAGGCAGGTCAACGTCGATCGTGACTCGGAACTCATGTTTTGGCATCTTCTGTTCTCCTTTCCACGTCCCTTTCGGACTAGCAGTTACAATACGAGGTGTTGGAAGGATAGGGCTCATTCTACACCCGCACCCGTCTCCGCGCTTTATTAGCGAAACTAACCCCAGGTGATCGCTTTCTCATCAACTGCGGCCACGCCGTACTGGTGTGATGAGCGTCACTGACTCTGACTGTGAACCGAAGTTATAAACATGGCTTCAGGAGGTCGCCATGAGTAAGCAAAACATCGTTAAAGTCAGCCGCCGCGCAGAGGCCCCTTTTCTGACCCCGGAATTAGTGGACGCTCAAGGGCGGAATGATCGTGAATTTCTCTCCCAACAGGTCAAGTTACTCCTCGATGCGAAGGAAAAGTATCCGAGTGCTTCCTTCGCCGATTTATCTAACCTAGCCCTTAAAGCCTGCGGGTGTGGCTGCTGCTGCTGCTGCAGTAACCTGATCCTGCCGGGATCTGCCGTGGAACTTGGAGTGGACGCAACCGAAGCCGCCTGAACCCAGAGCCGGCTACCAAGCGCATGGCGACCGGGGATGAATTCCGGTCGCCAATCTCTATTTGTCCGAAGATTGTGCTTGCAGGGGTACATCCGCTAACTAGCTCTGAAGGAGGTCGAGTGGCCAGGCATCCTAGACGCGGGAGACCAGAAACTCGTTGCATCAACAAGCTCGTCCTGGTAGTGACTGATTCCTGCAACCTACGCTGCACTTACTGCTACGCTAGGCTTTCTCCACATGCTTCTTTAGCAAAGCGAATGAGCGCCGAGACCGCGCGGCAGGTAATACGTCAGTTTCTTTCCGGGCGCGAGCGTTGCGAGCTCATTCAGTTTTTCGGAGGCGAACCTACACTCAACCTTGATGCGGTGCAGTCAGCGATCGAAGAAACCTTGGATTTGGTGAGATCCGGGGCTCTCCGCGAGCGCCCGCGCTTCGCTATCGTGACGAATGGAGTAATACGCGACCGAAGTCGTCTTCTCGACCTGCTTAAGTTGTACGGCATCGAAACCACCGTGAGTCTGGATGGCCCGGCATACCTACACGACCAGCTAAGGCCCTATGGCAAATCGGAGTCTTGCTATGACCGTGCCGTTGAAACCGTGTCAGACCTAGTGCAGCGGCGCCTTCCCGTAGCCGTTGAAACCGTCTACACCGCCTCCCACGTACGGGCAGAGTTTTCGGTGGTCGACGTCTTCAAGTTCTGCCACGGGCTTGGCGTCAACCAGCTCATCTTCGACATCGCGTATCCGCCTGCACCCGCAGAACTCAATCCGTTGCTCGATCCATACTTCGAAAGGACGCTGGCTTATCACCGGCAAGCTGTCGACGAGTGGTTTCGCGCCCTGCTCGTCCACAAGCACGGGATGCCCCGTGTGTATTTTCGCGATCTGTTGTTGCCGCTCCTGGATGGCTGCGCTGCCATTCCACCAGTCGGCAAGTGCGGGGCCACCGAGGTCGACTTCGCAATTGGACCGAATGGAGACCTATACGGTTGCCAGCTTCTGTATGGTAACCCCGCCTATCGGGCGGGCAATGTGTTGTCCGGTGACTACCACGGAATATCCAGTTCGCTCCCCGTTGGGCCAGCAGACTATCCCGCTTGCTCTAGCTGCGTGGCCCGTCACTGGTGCCAACCTTGCGCGGCACTCAACGAGGCTTGTGGGAGCGTCTGGCACAACCCCGAACGTTTATGCGCGCTTCGGAGGGCTGTTGTGCTGCAGATTGGCCGCTGGGCTTTTGGGTACTTAGCCGTCCCCACCAACGAAACCACATCCGTCCTGCGGGAGGCTGTTACGAGTGGAGCGTTAGGGGAACAAACTTCGCTATCCACAAGTATTTTTTGAGTTTTGAGCCGGGCTGCCCATGCAAGCCCTCTTTTGGCTTGAGTGGGCTCGCCATCACCTGTGGAAAGAACGTCTACTTTCATGGACTGGCGAGAATGACAATTTCGACACACACCGCCTCAAAGCCCGTGGCATCGCGCGACGGCTTCCCCTCCATTGTCATCTTGAGCGGAGCGAACGGACGCAAGTCCGTTCGCGCAGTCGAAAGACCCCGCGTTCGCCAGTAGCCTCCACCCGCCTAAAAAGGAGTTCTCGCCCCGAATGCTGGTGTCGCACGCCCCTGAAGGGAACTCCCTTCGAGGCCATTGCTGGCTTCGGGGAACACGGGATCCCTCGACTGCGCCGGATCGTTTTTCAAACGATCCTGCTCCGCTCGGGATGACAATGAAGAGAGCGCACCGACCAACTCAGCGGCGGGTGGCCGACATCAAGCCGTCTTTAGGCTTGAGTGGGCTCGCCCTCCCCTGTGGAAAGAATGTCTACTTTCGTGGGCTGACGAGAATGGCAATTTCGATACATACTGCCTGAAAGCATGTCCCATCGCGCGACGGCTTCCGAAAGCAGCGGCGGGTCGCTAAAGCCGCTCGCCGCGAGCCAAGTCCTTTGCCATGCGGTAAGTGCGCGTAAGTCCAATGGGCTGCCGAATTTGCACGCCGAACATGGGCTAATTGCTAGATTCCATTAGGGGGTGGGGGGAAGGGTGGGAGTAATAAGTCAGTAAACTTAGTCTGAAAACAAGCGACTTAGCCAATCTCGCCAGCCTGCAAATACATGTTTCAGTCACCAAATCAAAACGAAAATTCGGATTCCCGTGCCAAGACAAGGCAGAATTGCGGGATTCCGCGGTCGGTTGATACTGAAGCTGCCGTCCGCGAGTCGAGCGACTGCGCAACACTCGCTCTGGGTACCGTTGTAACCATCCTGAGTGGATTTTGTCCAAACCGATTAGGCCAGCGGATTATGGTGGAACAAGATCATGAAAAGCGAAGCAAAGCGCTGGGCTTCAATCGCCTTCTCAATCTTCATCTCCTCGATGCTCACATCGATCTCATTCGCTCAGGATCAGCCGATGGGAGACATCGCGCGGCAGGCGCGGGCGGAGAAGTCGGCGGCACCTCATGCTGCTAAGACGCTTACGGATGAGGATTTCGCTCCCCAACCGGTTTCCGAAAAGGACGATCCCGGTGAGGTTGTCGCCAAGGGTGCACGCGCCTTCGCCGCGGATACCCAGCACAGCTGCACGTCGCAGGCGACCAACAACAGTGGCTCAGGGTCGCTTAGCGAAACACTGATTGAGCTTGACGGCCCCGGGGCCGCGCACATGCTGAACCGGCAGACGGGGAATCATGCGCGGGTATTTGAAGCAATTATTCTTGCCGATTTCTGGTATGACCGCTGGGATGCCGGGCCGTGGCTGAAAAACGTGGGGCGAGTGCATCCCGACGTGCTGGACGCAGTGCACCACGTCCCGGAAGCGCTGACGATGGGTGGCGGCAGTAAGGATTTGAGGCTTGCTGGCCGCGATGTGGTTGGCGGCGTGCCGACTTTTCTTTATGAAATGCAGCCTCACCCCGGCCAGGTTCCCAGTCGCGATACTACCCTCAAGATTTGGGTCGGAATTAATGACGGCCTTCCGCGCAGGTTTCAGCTGCGGAGCGCAGACAACACCCACAACCCGCCAGTCATAAACGACGAGACTACAACCTGCTCTTACGGGAGGGTTCCCGAGATAAAAGCGCCGATCTAAGTTGCTGGCTGGCTAGACTGGGTGGGCTAGCTGCGTTCACTCTCCCGTGGTGAACGGATAGCCCTTATCCCGCCAATTTGTGACGATGTTATCGGCGATGTAGAGCGCTTTGACGTTGGTGAAGCCCATGGCGCGGAG
>JASIEN010000523.1 GCA_030045935.1 Candidatus Sulfotelmatobacter sp. | reverse complement strand
ATTTCTCCCAGGCCCAGCCGACCCTTTTGTCTACCTGTGTTTTTAATTCTGCTCTGTGAAATTCTCTCAGCCCAGGGAGCGTATCACGGCAAAGAGGCTGCCGTTTCTGATGCCGATGCCGACCACGTGGAGCAGCGCTCGGAGTGGTTCCTGCATGGCCGCCTTATTCCCGGCCGATCTGCTGCCGATCTGCGCCGCCGCGCCTACGAAAGCAAAATGCAGGCCCGCGCTGCTCGAAGGGCAAAGGCCGAGTCCGCTCACCCGAACTCGCAAAGTCCAGAATCTTCCACCGTGTGGATTCCCCTCGGCCCCGTGCCACTCGCTTCCGATGCTACCGGCGACGGCTTTCAAAATTACAACCAGGTTTCCGGCCGCGCCACCGCGGTCGCCATCGATCCCGCCGACCCGACCGGAAACACGGTCTACATCGGTGGCGCGCAGGGCGGAGTCTGGAGATCAGCGAACGCTGCCAACAGCACCGCCGACAACGTCATTTGGACTCCGCTCACCGACGACCAAGCCACACTCTCGATCGGAGCTATTGCCATTCAACCGGGAAATTCTAATCCAGCACAGAGTGTCATAGTCGTCGGAACCGGCGAAGCCGACAACTCCGCCGATTCTTATTTCGGACTTGGCATTCTACTCTCCACCGACGGCGGAAACACCTGGACGCTGGCTTCTAGTTCGAACGGTGGCACTTACTCTTTTGCCGGCCTCGGCGCCACGCGCATGGCCTTCAGCACGGCAAATCCAAACACGGTTGTTGCGGCCATGGCCGCAACATCCGAAGGCGTGGTCGACGGCGCGCTCACCAGCAGCACCTATCGCGGACTCTACACTTCCACCGACGGCGGCCAAACGTGGAGCTACGATGCCCTTGCTTCGAGCGCGAGCGAAGCAACCTCAGCCACATCGGTCGTCTACAACGCCGCTGCCGGATTGTTCTTCGCGGCAGTGCGCTATCAGGGATTTTATTCTTCTCCCGACGGCCTGAACTGGACTTACCTCGCCACCCAGCCCGGCGGTGGAATTCTAAACCCCACAGCCTGTCCACAAAACTACGTAACGACCTGCCCGATCTATCGCGGCGAAATCACCGTCGTCCCCGGGCGCAACGAAATGTATGTCTGGTTCGTCTCCAATTCTAACGGCCAGCCGGCCGATCAGGGCATTTGGATGACCACCAACGCCGGTGCTTCCTGGATACAGATCGATGACAGCGGCATCACGGACTGCGGCGATATCGAGGGCTGCGGCGTGCAGCAAGGATTCTACAACCTCGAAGTCCTCGCGGTTCCGGACTGTCCTGGGGGCACGCAAACCTGCACCAACAACCCAACCGATCTGTATGCAGGCGCGGTCAATATTTATAAGTGCACGCTCAATTCCACCACTTCGGGCAGTCCGGCTTGCTCCGCCCCGTTCATGAACCTGACCCACGCCTACGGCTGCGATCCGCTGGGCGCACCCGCGCACGTGCATCCCGATCAACACGCCGTCGCTTTCACAATTCCCAGCTCCGGCGCCGACCTCATGTATTTTGCCAATGACGGGGGCATCTACCGCGCACTCAATGGATTCACCGGCCTCACCACCGGTTCATGCTCGGGCACAAATCAATTCGACGATCTCAACCAGAACCTAGGCTCGATGACCCAGTTCGTCAGCTTCTCGCAAAGCGCGAGCAATGCCAACATCATTCTCGGCGGCTCGCAAGACAACGGCTCTCCTGCCACGGCAGCCGCAGAAACCAGCACCAGCTGGGGAAATGTTCTCGGCGGCGACGGCGGATACAACGCCATCGACCCCAACACCGGCAATTTCTTTGCCTCCCAACCGGACGTTGGCGGCGGCACATTGGACGTACAGGAGTGCTCATCGGGCGTGAACTGCACCGACAGCCTCTTCAGCTTCGTCGTGACCAGCGCAGACGTCGGCGGCGACGACGGCGCATTTTATTTTCCGTACATCCTTGATCAACAATCGACGAGCACGTTGGTCGTCGGAACCTGTCGCGTCTGGAGCGGGCCGCGAACCGGTGGTGCATTTAATGATCTCAGCCTCAACTTCGATACTCTGGGCACAGGCACCTGTTCCGGCAACGAAATCAATCTGGTTCGCGCGCTGGCGGCTGGAGGACCCACGAATGCGAATGGCTCACAAGTCATTTACGCCACTACTGACGGCTTAGGGCCGAATAATCTCAGCACTCCTGTCGGCGGCAACGTTTGGATCACAACGGACGCAACCGCAGTTTCCGGTGTGAGCTCGACATTCAGCAATACCACGATGAATGGCCCCAGCGGCGCCAGCATCAACCCGAACCAGTTCCCTGTCTCCAGTGTCGCCATCGACACGTCCGACTCAACTGGTAATACAGCCTACGTAGGAATTATGGGTTTCACCGCTCCGGTGGGTTCTTCCACCGGCCCCGGCCACGTCTGGCAGACCACCAACGCAGGCGCGAACTGGACCGACTTCACCGGCACTGGATCAAATGCGCTGCCCGACAGCCCTGTCAACGCTGTGCTGGTCGACCCCATCGCACACATTATTTATGCCGGCACGGACGTCGGCCTCTTCCAAAGCCCAACTTCCGCTCCCTCATGGACTGAACTCGGCCCCGCCTCGGGACAAACAGGATTTCTTCCCAATGTGGCCGTCACCGCCCTCAATCTATTCAACTCTGGCGGACAGAAACTTCTTCTCGCTTCAACCTATGGCCGCGGGGTTTGGCAATTCAATTTGGCCAGCGCGCCCGATTTCGAAATCGAAGTTCCCGATTCCACGCTTAACGGGTTTCCCGGCACCACGCCAACATTCAACGGCACCGTAACCGCACTCGATGGATACAACAGTTCCGTCACTTTGACTTGCATAGCAGGATCAACCAATCCCCCCACCCCCTGCACTCCCAGCCCTGCAACCCTCACACCTACTGCCAGTGGAACTCCATTTTCGGTCAGCGTTGGCGCGGGCACTGCCATAACGAACTACAGTTTCTACCTGCAAGGCGTCGGCTCAGACCCAAACAACACCACGCACTCGACCCCACTTGTTCTGGATGTCGTCAACTTCGGCTTGACAGCGCCGACACCGAACCCCATTAACGAGCCGCGTGGGGCAGCGTCCGTACCAGTCAGCTTTGAAGTCACAGCTCAAGGCTCGTTCAATCAAAGTGTGACGCTAAGTTGTAGTTTTGCTCCCACCATCGCGGGTGCGACCTGCGCGTTCACGCCCTCCGCCACCGTCAACCCCACACAATCTTCGCCGGCAAACATGACTGTGAGCGTCACCGTCCCCGCCGGAACCCCGACCGGCAGCTACACGGTCACGCTCCAAGCCACCACTAATGGCGCCCCCGCTCCGGTGACCTCGTCGTTCACCATGAACGTGATCCTGAACCCCATATTCGTTCTCACCGAACCCACTCCTTTCCCCAACGTGAAAGAAGGCAGCACGGGTACCAGCGGCCCGATCACTATTTCTTCACAAGATGGTTTCAGCGGCACCGTCAGCCTGAACTGCTCCAGTACCTATGGAACGAATAGCTGCAGCGTCAACCCAGACACAGTCAGCACATTCCCGTCAACCGTAAACATGATCGTCAACGGCGCCATCTTCGCGCCCGGTAGCTATCAGATCGCGTTTCAAGGCACATCTGGTTCGTTGACTGAAACGCTTACGGTTCCATTCAATGTGGGCGACTACACCCTTACTGGACCATCAACTCTTTCCGCCCCGCCAGGCGCTCAGACGCAAGCGAACCTGACTTTCACTTCCACGTACTCTTACAGCGGACAAGTGAATGCAACGTGCGCCGTCGCTTCGCTATCCGGGGCCCAATGTACGGTCGCTCCGAACCCAGTCACAATCAACAGCGGCTCTTCCGCCCCCGCAACCGCAGCTATTGATATTCCGAACAACGCTATCCCTGGCGCCTACAGCCTCAACATCACATCCCAAGACGTGACGGGTGAGCCGACCAACTCGCTGACGATCCCACTGACGGTGACACAGGACTTCAGCATCGGCTCGATCACCCCCAACAGTGAGACCATCACCGCTGGCCAGTCGGCCACCTATAACTTCAGTGTTTCACCTGTGGGCTCTTCGTTCACCAATCCGATCACATTCTCATGCAGCAATCTCCCTTCAGGTGCACAGTGCAACTTCACTCCGAATCCCGTTACACCGGGAAACAGCACCGTCTCCGTTGCGCTAACCATCACCACTACTGCCGGCACCTCCCCAGCCGGAACTTACTCCGTGTTAATTACGGGAACCTCTGGTTCACTCTCAAACTCCGCCGGCACATCCCTGACTCTGCAGACTACCTCTCCGAATAACTTCCAGCTTGCAATCACCGGCGCGTTTTCCACCACTGCCACCGCGGGTTCACAGCAGACGGCTACGGTATCCGTCACTCCAAATTACACGGGCTCGCTAAATGTAACTTGCAGTTCAAACATCCCTGCAAGCCCGTGTTTGGCCGGCCCCAACCCGCTGTCTATCACTGCAGGCACGGTAAGCTCGCTTACCCTGACGCTGAATGTTTCGAACAGCGCCGCTCCGAATCCGTCGAACCCCTATACCGTCACTTTGACAGTGACCGATTCTTCGGGCCAGCCCACGCAAAATCTTTCTCTCCCTATAACCGTAGTGCAGGACTACGCGCTGGGTGATTTCTCGCCGCCCAGCCAGACCATCAATGCCGGCGGCAGTGCAACCTACAACTTCAGCGTGTTACCCGTTGGCGCCAGCTACAACAACTCGGTGACATTGAGTTGCACTATCGCACCGCCAATGTCAGGAGGCTCGTGCAGCATCTCTCCTAACCCTGTCGTAGGACCGGTCACCAGCGCAACATCCACTTCAGCCACTCTGACGGTCACAACCCAGGCAGCAAGCAGCCAGGTGCGAACACCCCTAACGGGACCCTCCTGGCTCTACGCAATCTGGATATTTGTTCCTGTAATCGTTACATGTAGCGCACGAAGCAGGCATCGCAGAACGCTCGCACCCCGGCTCGGTCTGGCGCTCGTTATCTTGTTCTCTCTATCTTCATGCAGCTCCAGTGGCAGCAACGGCGGCACCAACCCCGGCGGTAATACGAACCCGACAACTTATACGATCACCGTGATTGGTTCGCCGGCCAGCATCAGCCAACCCGCCGGTTCTGCGGTTACGCTCACTGTACAATGACTAAAGAACTGAACGAGTGAAGCGTTCCTTTCCCGTAGAGAGAATTGCGTGACCAAACGCACTGACGCACAATCGCGCCTTTGCTTACGATCTATGTTCGTAGGCTATGACTGATTCCCGCTACGACGTCATTATCATCGGCGGTGGCATCATCGGCCTCGCCGCAGCACTCGAGATCACCGCCCGCCTTCCACAACTCAATCTCCTGCTGCTGGAAAAAGAAGCGCGCCTCGGCCGGCACCAGAGTGGTCACAACAGCGGCGTCATTCACTCCGGTGTGTACTACAAACCCGGCTCGCTGAAAGCCCGCCTGTGCGTCGAAGGCGCAAAAGCGATGGTCGAATTTTGCCGCACGCACAATATTCCGCATCAGATCTGCGGGAAAGTGATTGTTGCCACGCACGAAGAAGAACTGCCGCGTCTCGAGGAACTGCATCGCCGCGGCGAAGCCAACGGACTCACCGGTCTGCGCGTCATCGGCCCTGAGCAACTGCGCGAAATCGAACCCCACGCTAGCGGAATCAAAGCCCTGGTCGTGCCCCCTACCGGAATTACGGACTATGCCATCGTCTGCGAAAAATATGCGGAACTGATTCGAGCGCAGAGGGGAGCGATCAGAACTTCGACCAAACTCACCGGCCTGCGAATCCTGGCTGACGAAATCATCGCCGAAACCGATAACGGCACATTCTCCACGAAATACCTGATCAACTGTGCCGGACTGTTCAGTGACCGTATCGCGCACATGGCGGGCGGCAACTCTGACCTGATCATCGTTCCCTTTCGCGGCGAATACTACGATCTCACGTCCGATCGCGCGGCGCTGGTGGGCGCGCTGATCTATCCCGTACCCGATCCGCAGTTTCCGTTTCTCGGCGTTCACTTCACACGCCGCATCAACGGCACAGTCGATGCCGGCCCCAATGCGGTTCTTGCCTTTCGCCGCGAAGGCTACCAGCGCAGCGATTTCAGCCTCGCCGATCTTGCTTCATCCCTCGCATTCCCGGGCTTCTGGCGCATGGCCGCAAAGCACTGGCGCAGCGGCATGGACGAATTCCACCGCTCGTTCTCAAAGGCCGCTTTCGTCTGCGCCTTGCAGCGATTACTTCCTGAATTGCGCTCAGAGGACTTGGTCCCCGGCGGCTCCGGCGTGCGTGCCCAGGCGCTGAAACGAGATGGCACGCTCGTGGATGATTTTCAGTTTGTCCCTGCAGGCAGGATGCTGCACGTTCTCAACGTCCCTTCACCAGCAGCCACTGCGTCGTTGGTGATCGGAAGGGAGATCGTTAATTGCGCAGTAAGGAATTTCGCAATAGGAAAATAGGACAAACGCCGGACTGGTATGACCAGAGTTCCCCTGGCTCGCCGCGGTCTATGGGGCCTTCCTTCGGGGGTTTGCGAATCAAGATTTACTGTGCCAGGCAGCAAATTCGACCATCCTGTGATTCTAGTCTCCTTGCAGCCTTGATCGCCGTGCCAGGTCCCTTACACTATCCACCGGGGCTGGCGCCATGCTTACTAACGATTTTGCCGGAGCTTTCACCAGTGTAGGTCCTGGGTCGCCGGTCCGCGAGCTGTCGATTTCGCCCGGTGGTTCCTTGCGCATGCGAAAGACGTACAGCACGACTTCCACGCGGCTCGAGACTCCCAGTTTGTCGAAGATGCGGAATAAATAATTTTTTACCGTGTGCTCGGTCAGCCTCAGCCGGCCGGCGATCTCGCGGTTCGACAAGCCTTCGGCCACGCAGCGCACCACTTCCTGCTCACGCTTGGAAAGAATCGCCTCCGCGCGCGCATCGAACATTTTCGCGGGTTGTGCCGTGCGCAGAGCATCTAGGATATGCCGCAATTCTTCGCTGTTTGCCCAAACTTGTCCCTGGTGCACGCAGCAGATGCAGCGGGCTAGGGTCCTCGCGGATTCATTGCGTGAGAAAATGCCTTGTGCTCCCGCGCGGAAAGCTTCCACCACCGTACTAGCGTTTGGTTTGTCCACCAGCAATACAACTCTGGTTTCCGCGTGCGCCGCTCGCACGCGCCGCGCCACCTCGAAACCCAATGCTTGAGAATCCTCCAACGTCGAACTCATCAGCAGTACGTGAGGTTTTCTTTGCCCCACCGATTCCAGAACGTAGGAACTTTTCGGCTCAACCCAGCTCACATCAAACCGGCGATCCTGCCCCAGAGACTCGGCCAGTAATTGACTGCTCATGCGCGTGCTGTCCGCCGCCAGAACTCGAATCCTTTCTACACTCCCCGTGGTTAAACCCAAGTGTTGGACCATCTCTCCTCAATTCCCGGTCTATGACGTATGAAAATCGTAAGTAAAGTCGGTTTTGGTGGTGCGTGCACAAGGGGGGATACAGGAACAACAAACGGATGTGCGGCCGCCTGCCGATTTAGGAAATCTTAGCAGAAGCTCCGCTGTTGAGAGCACATCACCTATAGAGACTTTAGTCTCTATAGCCACCCACGGTAAATGGCACGGCGGTGCTATCGCCGACCCCAGCGTCAGTAACCCACGTTGGCAGACCGGTCCCCTGCATTCCCGCTCGATTGAGACAAACTCCGGCTCAGCCGTTAGACTGGA
>JASIEN010000522.1 GCA_030045935.1 Candidatus Sulfotelmatobacter sp. | reverse complement strand
TGGAGGGCGGCAAAGACAGGTTCATTTGCTGTGCGGGTTCATGCCTCTGCATTTCGCAACTTTTCTCAACGCCTATCTGCGACTGCACTTTCCAGGCGACGGCGTCAGCGTTCATAGCGGCCTCTATGGCGACCTGGAAGGCAACATTCAACGCGCAGGGCAAATCAGCGCAGAGGGTGCCATCGCCGTATTCGAATGGAGCGACCTCGATCAAAGACTTGGATTCAGGAATGCAAGCGGTTGGGCAATCCGCATCCTGGATGACATTGCTGCACAGACAGAAGAAAAGGGCCGACGGCTGGAATTGCACCTGGCAGAACTTGCGCAGAATATGCCGGTGTGCGTTGTCGCCCCGAGTCTGCCGCTTCCCCCGCTCACTCATCTGCCTCCAGCTCAAACCAGCACTTTTGAGCTTCGCGTGGACGCGACGCTCATCGAGTTTCTGCAACGAGTCTGTAATCACAGTGGGGTAAAGCTACTGAATAACTCCTCTTTGGCAATGGTGTCTCCCCCGTCGGCTCGCCACGACATCAAGATGGATCTATTTGCCGGCTTTCCGTATACGCTGACTCACGCGGATGCTCTGGCACAGCTCAGCGTAAGCTGTCTGTTTCCGTCAACTCTCAAGAAAGGCCTGATTACCGATCTCGACGAAACCCTGTGGAAAGGCATTCTCGGCGATGTGGGAGTTGAAGGTGTCTCATGGTCGCTTGAGGCAAAGTCACAGGAGCATGCGCTGTATCAGCAGGTACTTGCCTCCCTGGCGGAATCGGGCATCCTGGTGGCGATCGCTTCGAAGAATGATGCGAAACTGGTGGAAGCGGCTCTCCATCGGCCCGACATGCTTCTCCGGCCCGAGCAGATATTTCCCGTCGAGGCAAGTTGGGGCGTGAAATCCGATGCTGTGGGCCGCATTTTAAAAGCCTGGAACATCGGTGCAGACAGCGTGGTTTTTGTGGACGATAGCCTGATGGAATTAGCCGAAGTTGCAGAGAAATATCCGGGCATCGAGTGCCTGCGCTTCCCTTCCGATGATGCCGCAGGCGTACTTGAATTGCTGCAACAGCTGAGGATCCGGTTTGGAAAACAGCAAATTGGCCAAGAGGACAATCTGCGCATGCACAGTCTTCGGGCCGCTGCACAGATCGAGGTGGAAAGTGCGCGGGAGGATTCGGGGGATTTTATTGCTCGCCTCGGGGCAAAGGTCACGTTCGAATGTTCTGGAGCAGATAATCCGCGGACCTTCGAATTGGTAAACAAAACCAATCAGTTCAATCTTAACGGCATGCGTTATACGGAAGCGCAGTGGAAATCGCGGCTTCGTCAATCTGGCGCATTTCTCATCACGATTGCGTATGAAGACCGGTTTGGCGCCTTGGGGCGTATCGCCGTAGTCGGCGGCTACAGGAAGGGCGACTGTTGCCTGGTAGATGTCTGGGTTATGAGCTGCCGCGCTTTTTCGCGGCACATCGAATTCCAAACCCTGCGGCACTTATTCGCCAGATCCGGGCCTTCCGCCATCAGCTTCTGCTTCCGGCCGACCGAGCGCAACGGACCCCTGCAAACTTTCTTTCGCCACTTTTTCCCTGCCGATTCGATGTCCGAAGGAGAGCTCCATCTGCCGTTTGCGGTGTTCGAAAAATCCTGCCCCCCTCTATTTCATGAGGTAGTCGAAAAATGAACCAGGTCGAAGAAAAATTGTCTCATTGCTTCTCACTAGTGTTTCCGAAATTGGCTGCCAACCAATGCGCGACTGCCACGAGCGAAAACACGACCGGCTGGGATTCAGTAGCTCAGGTGACGCTGCTTACTCTAATTGGAGAGCAATTTGGAATCGACATCGATTTCGAGGAGCTTGAGGGCGCCACGTCTTTTGCAGCTCTGGCCAAGCGAATTAATGAGATTACAGCCGCATCTTCGTGAGCTCTCGTCGAGGTTGAGCAGAGTGGCCCTGGGGGAGCAAGCAGCGTCACGTCCAGTAAGAAGATAATCCGCTGTCCAGAAATGCGAGATCGCCATCAGCCAGCTGAAACTGGAAATTCTGCGAAAGCGATAGCTTTTTTAGCTTGTCGAGCATATAAACGATTGGGCCAGGCATCATCCGGAAACCAGCTTGGGCAGCGGCAATGCGGCTAGGGCTTTCGCTTCCGAACACCACGACCTCGTTGGTTCCCTTCAAGCCCAAGGCGGTTCGCCGCGCCAGGGAGAATGCCGCCGTCCAAGATTCCTGGACCGGTTCGCGCAACCACACTCCGGCGACTCTGGCCTGTCCGCGCACAACGCTGATTACGAAATGGCCCACGAGTCCGCCGTCCGACATAAGGCCATAAAGGCTGAAGGGAGTTGACGGACATCGCAGAAGATATTCGAAAAATGCGGGCGGGCGCGGAGTGAAACTGGCTTCAACCGTTCTCGAAACATACCTCTCGTCCGAAATCGTTGCCGGTTGAATCTCAATTGCTTTCCAGCCCATGTATGGATTTCGATCTTTCACCATCGCTAGCAGCGAATTGCGCGCCAGTCTGGGCACAAGCTTCCATGTACGGGTCTGATGAGTCAGAATCTGCCGTATGGGGTGTAGAGGCCGCGCCCCTTTCCATTGCCGTTTGTATTCGACAAAACCAAATGCCGGAAGCACTTTGCTGGTCATTTCCGATCCACCGATCGAATAAATGAAATCAAACATCGTTGCTAGTCTCTGCACCAACGCGAGTCCTGCGCCAGGCGATTCCTTGGCGGAGGCCCAGTCGATCATGTGGATCCCATGCACGGCGTCTGCGCCAGCGCCGAATGTCACTGGCCACAGACCGGCGTGGGAAACAATGGCGTCATCCCTTTCCAACACATAACTGCGAGGGCCAGTCCAATCGTCCCGTCGCTCCCAATACTTCCACGCCATCATAGTGGGATTAAGAAAGGGAGCATCAGGGCCTACGTCGAAGGCGTGCGCAAGAAACTGTGAAAGCGCATTCAGGTCGGAAATGGAGGTGGGACGAAGCGAGGATTTCATGCGAACGGAAAGGCGAATACCGGATAGAGCCCAGATTGGCGCTCTTCGCCACGCCCAGATTCGGAGGCCTGCAAACGAACCATGGCTAATGCGCCCCTATTATAAGCCGAAGGGCTCGATAGGCTTCTTGGTATAATCCAAAAGCACGTGGGCGAAAGAACATTCCCCAGCCTCCGTTGTATCGGTCAAGATGAAACTCTTCAAAACCGCCGTGCGGCCCACCGGGATCCCTATATGAGAGTGGTATCCAGAGTTTGGCTGTTATGTTGTGTGTTTGCCTGTCTGTCTTTTGATCTCGCAGCAGTGAACCGGTCAGCAGCAACTCCAAAGTTCACCAGCCAGGGCGAGTTTGACGGCCCCGCGGAACTGCCGCGAGTGTATGTAAAAAGCGCTCTTGCCGACACTCCTGCTCCCGGCAAAGTTTTGCTGGTGAAAGCCGATGGCGATTTGCAGGGCGCGCTCGATAGCGCCGCCTGCGGTGACGTCATCGAACTCGAGGCTGGCGCCGTTTTTGGCGGACACTTTCATCTTCCCAAGAAAGCCTGCGATGACGCGCATTGGATCATCATCCGCACCAGCGCTTCCGATCGGGACTTACCCCCTGAGGGAACGCGGCTGACCCCTTGCTTTGCCGGCGTTGCTTCCCTGCCCGGGCGCCCCGATTTCCATTGCACATCCACCAAGAATGTAATGGCCAAGATTGTCTCAACAGACAAAGGCCTCTCGGGCCCGATTGAGTTCAACGACGGTGCCAATCACTATCGCATTATCGGCGTTGAAATCACTCGCGACTCTCCCGGAAAAAGTATTGTCGCCCTGGCCGCACCGGATGGCCGCGTTCCGGCAGACCATATCATCTTCGACCGGGTTTGGGTTCACGGCACTGCTCACGACGAAACCAGGCGCGGGGTCTTCTTGAGCGGCACTACTTACATGGCGGTAGTTGATTCCTTCTTCAGCGACTTTCACTGTACGGCATTAGTTGGAGCTTGCACCGATTCGCAGGCC
Organism: Candidatus Sulfotelmatobacter sp.; assembly: GCA_030045935.1. Taxonomy (GTDB): domain Bacteria; phylum Acidobacteriota; class Terriglobia; order Terriglobales; family Acidobacteriaceae; genus Sulfotelmatobacter. The sequence continues at coordinate 5,964 of JASIEN010000522.1, read as the reverse complement.
ATTGCTGGTGCACACGGGGACCTACCCATGGGTCCCTTCAAAATCGTGAATAACTTTCTCGAAGCGTCGGGGGAAAACATCCTGTTGGGGGGTGGGCAAGCTACCAAGACTCCGACTGACATCGAGATACGTCATAACTACTTGTTCAAGCCGCTCATTTGGATTCCCGGGGCACCCGGGTTTATCGGCGGCGAAAACCAAAAGCCGTTTATTGTCAAGAATCTTTTCGAGTTGAAGAATGCGCAGCGTGTGTTGTTTGAAGGCAACATCCTGGAAGGCTCGTGGGGCGGCTTTAGTCAATCCGGCTCAGCCATACTCCTTACCCCCAAGAATCAGAACAACGCCTGTCCGCTCTGTCGTGTAAACGACATTACCATCCGGTATTGCAAGATTGCGCACGTGGGCAACGGCTTTTGGATCGGCAACTCTGCAAGTGACGCAGGCGGCCTATCCTCGGGAGGCGAGCGCTACAGTATTCACGACGTTGTGATCGAGGATCTGGACGGGCAGAAGTATAACGGCCACGGTGCATTTATGATCCTCATCTCCAACGACCCAGTCTTGAAAGACGTCAAGCTGGACCACATCACCGCCCTCTCTGCCCGCGTCTTTCTCAACATAGGGATCAAGAATCAGAAAATTCAGAACTTTAGTTTCACCAATAATCTGGTCGCGGCTGACGAGAAGGAGATCACCAGCACTGGCGGGGGCGCAGCAAACTGTGCCTTTCACCCCGACATGCAAGGCCCCGCGGGTGTCCTGAAAAACTGTGTTGACTCCCTCACCTTCACTCACAATGCCATCATTGGCGGATACGGGAACTGGCCTGCAGGCAATTTTTTCCCAAAAAATGTCAAAGCGGTTGGTCTCGAAAATGGAGGCCATCTTGACGAATTTCGCCTTTGCAAGGCGCAAGGAGCCGGATGTAACGGTCCTTCGCGATACGCCAGCGCAGGCACGGATGGAAAGGACATCGGAGCAGACGTTGAGCGCCTTGATGCGGCTCTCAAGGGTGTGACCTAAAGGTTGTCTCGATGGTCGAGAGCGCGGTCTAATGCCCCGATCCTGCTCTGCGACGATCGAAAACGTGTGGTTCGCAATTTCTGCTCCGTACAGCAGTAACGGCCGCTCGCGGCTTGCGCTCCGGCTGGACTGAATCGCTGACATTGACCACTGACATGTGCGGCATCTGCGGCATATTCAATTATCGAGACGGGCAGCGTGCCAACGAAGCGGCGCTGCTGGAGATGAACCAACAACTCGTGCATCGCGGGCCCGATGATGCCGGGACTCTGGTTTCCGACCGAACCGGTCTCGCCATGCGCCGCCTCAGCATTATCGATCTCAAGACCGGTCATCAGCCTCTCTGCAACGAAGATGGATCCATCTGGATTGTTTTCAACGGAGAAATCTACAACCATGCCGAACTCCGCCAGAAGCTAATCGCGCGCGGACACACCTACCGCACCCACAGCGACACAGAAAGCGTTGTGCACCTCTATGAGGAGTACGGCTCAGATTGCGTCGATCATCTGCGCGGCATGTTCGCCTTCGCCATTTGGGACAAGCCACGCCACATGATCTTCGCTGCCCGGGACCGTCTCGGAATCAAGCCCTTTTACTATTGCCAGCGGGACGGCGCTTTTGTTTTCGGGTCCGAGATCAAGGCATTGCTCGCCTATCCGGGCATACGCCCAGAATTCAACACCGGTGTCTTGCCAGAATATCTAGCGTTCGGTTACGTTTCCAGCGAGGAGACTCTCTTCAGTGGAGTCCGCAAGCTTCCTGCCGGGCACACACTCCGATTGGGGGAAAACGGTGAAATCGCCATACGACGCTACTGGGACTTGTCAGTTGCCGATGATTCCGAACCTCGCCCACGGAGCTACTATGTAAACCGGTATCGGGAGTTGCTGGAGGATGCAGTCTCTTCCCATCTGATGAGCGATGTTCCGTTGGGGGTTTTTCTAAGCGGCGGTCTCGACTCGAGTGCGGTCGCCGCCCTGGCATCCAAGAGCCGCCAAGAGCCCGTCCAGACGTTTTCGGTTGGCTACGCCGAGCAGGCGTATAGTGAGCTTCCCTACGCCAAAATTGTCTCTGACCATATCGGTTCCCGGCACCAGGAGATCCTGGTCACACGGCGCCAGTTCTTCGACTCGTTACCAGATGTGATTTGGCATGAAGACGAACCGGTCTGCTGGCCCTCGAGCATTGCCCTATACCATCTCGCCAAGCTCAGCCGCGACTATGTCACCGTTGTGCTGACCGGAGAAGGAAGCGACGAAACGCTGGCCGGTTACACACGCTACCCGTGGACGGTCTGGAATGCTCGCATGGACGCAGTCTATCGCTCCATCATTCCGTCAGGCATGCGCGCCCTGGTCCGAGACCAGATCCAGTCCGAAAAGCTTGGCGCTACACTTCGCCGCAAACTTGAGCATACTTGTCTGGGCCGCGATGGAGCCTCGTGGAACTCCTTCTATTTCGACAACTTCTACTCCGCATTTTCGGCGGCCGAACAAGCGCAACTTCTCAGGCCAGAACTCCAGCGCGACACCGTCTCCGCCTACTCCCACTCCATGATGTATTGGGAGCGCTCTTCCGGAACCCTGCTGAAACGCCTGCTGTACACCGATATCAGTACCTATCTCGTGGAGTTGCTGATGAAGCAAGACCAGATGAGCATGGCAGCTTCCATCGAAAGCCGTGTACCGTTTCTCGACCATCCTCTGGTGGAATTCGCCGCACGAATTCCGTCTTCGTATGCGGTCAAGGGCCTCGAGGGAAAAAGCATTCTAAAGTCGGCGGTGGAAGATCTTCTGCCTCACTCGATTATTTATCGAAAGAAAATGGGTTTTCCCACACCGTGGTTGGGATGGCTGGTGGGAGAGCAACTTCAGGAATTGGAAGACTTGCTGCTGGAACCGAGAAGCATGCAGCGCAATCTTTTTCGGCCGGAGGCAATCCGCAGGCTCTTTGCCGAACATCGCACTCGAACTCGCGACAATTCCAATCGCATATGGAGGCTGCTTAACCTTGAGTTGTGGTTCCGCATTTTCGTGGATCGCGACTCTTCCCTGTTGGGAAAATCCGGCGGCTCTCGGGTGTCCACGACTCTAAGCGTTTCGTCGGCGCACTAGAGATCGGATGCGACCGGGGCAGGACTCTCTAAAATCTATGCAGAAGCGCATCCGAGGCAATTTGCTGCGCGCACTGAAGGCAGCTGGTGCGTTTGACCGTGTGCGCGATAGCCGCTGGCGCCAGCGTCGCCTTCTTATTCTCTGCTACCACAGCCTTGCACTCGATGACGAAAACCAATGGCGCCCCGGTCAGTTTCTCGCCGCCACGCGCCTTCGGGAGCGATTTGAAACGTTAAAGCAAGGCGGGTATCAGGTGCTGGATCTCGGGGATGCTCTCGCTCGATTGCGTCAAGGTAATCTGCCTCCGCATAGCGTGGTGCTGACCTTCGATGACGGCACGTACGATTTTTATAGCCTGACCTATCCCTTGTTGAGAGAATTTGGATTTTCAGCAACCGTTTATCAGACGACCCATTACTGCTCACGCCACATGCCGGTTTTTCCGTTGATCTGTTTTTACATGCTGTGGAAGAAACGTGATGCGGTTCTGGCGCCCACCCCGTCCATCGGCATCATGAAGGAAATAGCCTTGGCCGCGCCGGAGACTCGTGAGACTGTTGTACGCCAGATCATCGCGTTCGCCGATCGTCAACAACTTTCCACGCAACAAAAAAATGAATTGGCCGCCGAGTTGGCGCACCGGCTGGGCATCGATTACCACGATCTGCTGCGCCGCCGTATTTTGCAAATCATGAACCCACAGGAAATTGCGGAGCTCGCGGCAGCCGGGATTCGATTCGAGCTCCACACTCACCGCCATCGAACGCCACGAGATCAAGCCCTCTTTGAAAAGGAAATCCAGGACAATCGGGACGCGCTTAGCGCCATGATCAGTGCCCGCCCTGAGCACTTCTGCTATCCCTTGGGACACTACGATCGAATTTTCCTTCCATGGCTTGCCCAGCAAGGTGTAGTCTCTGCGACCACCTGCGATCCAGGGATGGCGTTACGAAGCAGTCAGCCATTGCTGCTCCCGCGTTTCATCGACACTACCGGCCAAACTGCGTTGGAGTTCGAAAGTTGGCTTACAGGGGTGGGCGCCCTCGTGAAGGCTGGCGTAAATGTTGCAAAGTTGCGCCGATTTCGCTCCTAGCTGGATCATTGCCTGCCTTTCGCCAAGGTCACATAAAGTTGCTCGAATTGGCGGCACACTTCATCGATGTGAAAGTGCGCGCGTGCGAAATCCTTACTCCGGGCAGCGTAGTGAGAACGCAGGTCCGGATCGCGCACTAATCGCGCCAGTGCTTCTACCAGTTTCTCTTCGTTTCCCATAGGCACGAGCAAGCCAGTTTCGCCGTGCTTCACTAACTCCGGATTACCTCCGACATCGGTCGCCACCACGGGAACACCCGCCGCCATGGATTCCAAAATTACATTCGAGAGACTCTCGGAGGAAGAGATGAGAACGCTGACGTCCAGACTTGCGAGCATGGCCGGAATATCATGCCGTTCCCCGGCAAATATGACTTTTTCTTTGATTCCCAACTCCGCAGCCATTTGTGATAGCTCGGGACGCAGTGGACCATCCCCGACCAGAAGAAATTCGGCTCCGGGAAACGTTTGCGACAGTTTGGCGGCTGCTTTCAAAAACGCGGGGTGATTCTTGACAGGATTGTTCATTCTCGCGAGCATGCCCAATCGCACAGTGCCCCCTTTACGCGGAATCGCAGGGCTACAGGCAGCGAATGCCTGTTCAGCCAGGCCATTGGGAATGATCACGAGTTTCTGTTCAGGCAAACCGGCGGCGCGTAAGCTGGCTGCCGCTGCACGTGAATTGCAGACTACGCGGTCGCAAAACCGGAACGCCCAATATTGCGCCTTGAACTTAGCGCCAGTGAGCAGATCGCCCAATTGCCGGTGGCTCCCGATGACCGGCACCCCCGCCAGTCGGGCGGCGGGAATAAGCAGAATGTTGGTATAGAAATCGAAGGCGTGCGCCACAGCAATACCATCGCGCCGCATAGCTCGCACCATCTCGAGTTGCGCCCGCTGTGACTGGATCCCGAGCAACCTGCCGCCCGGACGAAATTCCGGAATATCGCCCATTCTGGCCGTCAGGCCGCCAATCCGCCGCAAACAGGCCGGATGCACGTCGAAATGGTCGCGGCTTAAAGACTCCACCAAGGTGACAAACTGGCGCTCACTGCCACCGACCTCCAGAGTATTGGTCATCAGCAATACACTGAGGCGGCGCACGTCGGGCACGGATTCTGTCACCTGCGACCCATTCGTGGAGAGGAGTTGCGACAGGCCAGAGGCTCCAATTGAACAGGATTACGGCTTGCCCGCGTGCTACCTGGCATAACCGCAGTTGTAGAATAGAGCAAACCAGGGAGACGGCATAGTCTCAATTGTTAAGCCGATAGCCGTTGTCGAGTCTTTTTCACGTGCGAAGCCGCTGCGTGTGTGCTCGCGTGCAAGACTAGAAAGCGTAGAACTCCAGAACCTGTTTGAACCACCGTAATGAGAACAAGCGCATGTTGAAGGCCGCTCTTCACGTCCACAGCACGTATTCCGACGGAGAGTTCACCCTTGCCGGACTGAAGCAAATCTATGCCGACGAGGGCTGCTCAGTGGTCGGCATCACTGACCATGCCGACAGCTTTGACGAACCCAAACTGGCGGACTACATCAGTGAATGTGCATCATTGTCCGACGAAAACTTTCTGTTTCTGTGCGGCCTCGAGTACACATGCGAGCAACAAATGCACGTTCTCGGCTACGGAAGCACTCAACTTGGCCACACCCAAGATCCACAAAGAATAATTCGGCACATAGGGGAATACGGGGGTCTTGCCGTGATCGCCCACCCCAAAGACTCGAT
>JASIEN010000521.1 GCA_030045935.1 Candidatus Sulfotelmatobacter sp. | reverse complement strand
CGTAGATTTCGGATGCCGGACTCACGCTGATTACATTGATCGACGTTGCAGCTTGATTCACAACGATGGTCTGCTGAACCGACGCTGCAGCAGAGTAATCCGTGTTGCCACTCTGGTCGGCCTCCACGACGATCGATCCGGCGCCGTTTATCGTCAAAGAATTGCCCGAAACCGATGCCGGGCCGGAAATAACGGTGAAAGCGACCGGCCATCCAGATGTCGCCGTCGCGGACAGGGTAACCGGACCTGTGCCGTAGGTCTGCGGCCCAACCGGGGGGAAAGTTATCGTCTGCGTTTGCCGCGTGAAGCCGGCTTGGGGCGGAACATAGGCAACACCTCGAAAAACTTCTCCGGGCGCTGAGGTCTGTATGGTTACGAATTGCTCGTTGACCGGCAGGGTCGTCGCCGAAATCTGATCGGTAACACCGACCAACGAAGTCGGATCAGGCTCGCCGCCGGAAACTGCGCTGAACTGGGAGGTGATGGCATAAATGGTGGCGGTCCCGTCACCGTTGTTGTAGCCGGTCATGTTGCGGATGCCGTAAGTGTAGGACTGGATCGCGTCGCCGTTTACGTCAGTGTAGCCATTCACCGTCACGGGTTGGTAAAGATTGAGGCCCGCCTGGATCGTATAGTCGTATTGCCAAGTGCCGTTGACCAGGCTCCACTTTTCGAGACCGGCATAAGGATCATTGGCAAACGAGCCATTCGCGAGTTGAGGCAGAGTAAAAGTTCCGTTGGTGGAGTTCTGGAAGCTCGGCGACGACCCGCCAGTGAAGGTGGGCGCATTACCTTCGTCCGCGACATACATTGTGGTGGGATTGACGATCCAGAAACCGAAGGGCAGATACGGGGATGTTTGATACGACTGGCCGCCGGGAACGGTTGCCTGTGCGCCCCACAATTCCGTGATTGTGTTCTTGGTGTCGGTGCCATTCAGAGTGCAGCTGGGCAGGGGCGAACCAACCTGGAACAAACCATCGTCGCCGTTGCTGCCGCTGCCTTTTGACACATAGAGCTGCTGATTGCCATTGCCGTCGGTATAGATACCGATGCCGCGCCAGTTATTGTCTTTAACGTGCTTCTTACTCGATTCGTCCGGGCGATCGGCTGCGGTGTAGGTTCCTAGCTGATAGGACTGGCTCTGTTCTGGAATGGCGCAACGGACACCGATGGTCAGGCCCGGCTCGTCGTAGGTGACTCCATTCACGGTGACGGGGCTTTCGGTGGAGTCGGAGTTACCCGCAGTGTAGAACTCGTTTCCATCAACCGAAAGAGATGCGCGCGGATTGTCGCCGCTATCTTCGTCGTCGATAGGAGTAAGGGTGACCGTTCCGGTGGCGTCGATCAGCGCTACTTCCCGATCGTAGAACGGATAAGGCAGATCATAGGTAGCGGTGCCGCCGCAGTCCGACTGAGTGCTGCAGGTGTTCAGGCCGCTGGTGAGCCCCGTCAGCGTAATAGTCGAAGTGGCGCTGCTGGATGCGGTCGACCAGGTTCCGTCGTAGCCAGCATAGGATGCGCCCATGTTGGCAATCGTGAAAAATGCGCCTTCAGGAACATTCACGGCTGACGACAGTGTAATGGTAGCGGTTGTCCCGGATTCACTGGCGGAAGTGATGGTGATCGGCGTCCCGAGCGAAGCATCCAAAGTGTAAGTGTTGGGAAAGAGTTCGTCCTCTGGCTCGAGCGAATAACTGTTGGACACGTCGTCGAGCTGGTCACCGGCCTGATAGCCTATGTAGGTCAGATATTGGCCGTTGAGCGACAACATGAGTGCGCCTTCTGATTTCGAGCTGAAGCTGGTGGTGATATAGCTGCCCGGCTCAGGCGTGGGAAAAGTTGTCACCGCTGTGCCCGACGAAGGCAGTGAAAGAGACGTGCCCTGAGTACTCGCTGCCGGCACGGAATTGAAATAATCAATCCAGATGCTTCCCTGGATTCCCGCGGTGTTACAAATGTCGTTCGTCGTATTGCAGCCGGCCTGGTCGTTGAAAATCTCCGGGAACAGGTACGGGCTCGTGTAGGTGTTGCCGTTATTGCCATCGTACTGTACGCGGCTGACCTGAATGCTGTTTGGTTGGAGCGGGGTTTGGGCGATCGCGTGGGTGGCTAATATTGTGATCAGTGCAAGTGAGAATAGACTCGAGACGAACAGCCGCGCTGTTTTGGACATAGTGGCGTTTCCTCTGGGTTGAAGTTGAAGGGCCCGAACTGAAAGCGCGCAATTATGAGGGAATCGGCTGCACCGCAATGTGAACGGAATATGAACAGACTGTGAATTGCAGGTCGAATAGAACTGCGTTTTCCACAGAGGTTTCCCCGCCGGTTTCCAAGCCAGTAGCGGATTTCCGGGTGGGGCGGCAAATTCAGTCGGCAGCTATGGACCGTGGTGGGATATAGGGCCGACTCGCATTACTAAGGACGGCGCAGGCTCAGGAGGGCTACGTAACTGGATTTCTACTGGCGAACCGGGAGGCTGCGCCTGCTCAGCCTGAGAATGCGAGCGCGTGCAGGCTCACCAGGCCAGCAAATAGACGATCAACAATCGGTACAAAAATCTGCACAAAAATGACGGAAATTTTCCCACGATAGCTTCGACTATTTAAACACAGCCGCCGCACAAACCGCTCCCTTTCGGTCACCCACGATGGTCGCTGTCGCCCTTGAAGCTCCCACCGAATTCTCAATCTCGCCCCTTGCTGTTCAGCAACGGTCCGTTCTTGAACTAAGTGCAGTTTGGCTTCTACCCAATCGAAAAACCGCTTGTTCCCGGGTCTTTTTTTGCAGCCGCCCCACTGGCAACCGGTATATACTTCGAGGCAGTTGGTGCGGGCTCTTCGGGGGGCTGTTCGTTCTGGGCCCAATAGGCGAACCATGCACAACCGGAATCTCCGGCTCGATCCCGAGGATCGGCCGAACTCGGCCATGCAGGCGGGTGTGAGCACCCCTGCGAAAGGGGATAGCTCCGCTTCCAACCCTCCGCTTGATCCCGACGCCACGGTCATCGATTTTCCCAAACCAGTTTCCGATCCCGATGCCACTCTGATCGATCTTCCCAAACCGAATTCTGATAACGAAGCTACGGTGATTGAACTTCCCAAACCCGCTTCTGATCCCGATGCGACCCTGATTGATCCTCCAGTTAGACAGGCCGATACAGGTCCGCCGGGGGCCCGGGTGGTTCGGACTTCAGGACGCGTTCAAGTGAATGTGCCGGTCCTGAACGACGGCGATGTGCTGGGTGGACGTTACGAGATTCTGCAACTGCTCGGGGAAGGCGGAATGGGTGCTGTCTACAAGGCCATGGACCGCGAGCTCAACCGCCCGGTTGCATTGAAACTAATCCGTCCGGAACTGGCCGCCAAACCTTCGATTCTGGCGCGTTTCAAGCAGGAACTGCTTTTGGCGCGTCAGGTCACCCATAAAAACGTGATCCGTATCTACGATCTCGGCGATGCCGATGGTGTGAAGTTCATCACCATGGAGTTCGTCGAGGGCGATGACCTGCGCACGCTGATCAAGGAGAAGAAAAAATTCTCTCCTGAAGAAGCGGTCGAAATCATCCTGCAGGTGTGCCATGCGCTCGAAGCCGCACACAGCGTGGGCGTTATCCATCGCGACCTCAAACCGCAAAACGTCATGCGCGACAACACCGGCCGCATCCTGGTCATGGATTTCGGCCTGGCGCGCACTCTCGACGGCGATGGCATGACTCAAACCGGAGCTCTGGTCGGCACCATGGAATACATGTCGCCAGAGCAGGCATTGGCGAAGGATGTCGACCAGCGTTCGGACCTCTTCACCCTCGGGCTGATTCTTTACGAACTGCTCACCGGAATCACGCCGTTCCGCGCCGAAAGCGCCATAGCAAGTCTGTTGAAGCGAACTTCGGAGCGCGCCATCCCGGTTTCCGATTACGATGAAAAGATTCCCCGCGCGCTCAGCAACGTGGTGAGCAAGTGCTTGGAGCGCGATCCTAGCCTGCGCTACTCGACTGCCCCCGAATTAATCCGCGACCTGGAAACCTGGCAAGGCAAGGGCGCGGCGGCGAACCTGGGTTTTCAACCCGCTGTCGAACCGTGGGGACGCACCATTCACTGGCCTCTGGTGACAGCTATCGTCACAATTCTTGTGCTGGCCATTGCCGCGTATGAGTTTCGCGGGCCGCTGTTTTCACCTTCAGCGAAAAAAGCCATTTCTGTTCCGGCCATTTCCTTGGCCATCCTGCCCTTCCGCAACGCTTCCGGCGATCCCAGCATGGATTGGCTGGGACCAAGCCTCGCCGACATGCTGAGCACGGACGTTGGCCAATCCGCGCGCTTGCACGCAGTATCGCAGGATCGTTTGCATCAGTTATTTTCCGATCTTCGCATTGCCCCGAATTCTTCGATAGAGCCGGCCACGTTGCAGAGAGTGGCTGAGTTCAGCAATGCCGACACATTCGTCTGGGGACAATATGCCAAGTTCGGCGGCCGTATACGCAGCGACGCCACTTTGCAGGATCTGAAGCATGATCGCAGCATTCCCATCAAGATCGAAGGCGTGGATGAGAAGGACATTCCCGGCGCCGTCGATCGCATGGCTACAACCATTCGCCAGAATCTGGCTTTCTCATCCGACGCGGTGCAGGAGCTGAAAGCAAGTTCTTTTCAGCCCAGTTCACACTCCCCGGCCGCACTGCGGGACTACAGTCAAGGCCTCCAGTTCCTGCGCGACGGCAAAAACCTGGATGCCGTCAAAGCTTTCCAATCTGCCACCACGGATGATCCGGAATTTGCTCTCGCCTATTCACGATTAGCGGATGCGGACTCCGACCTGGGTTATGACGGCGCTGCTGAACAGGCGGCGCGCAAGGCGGTAGATCTCAGCACGCAGCTACCTTCCGCCGAAAAATATCTGATCGAGGCGACTCAGGCGCGAATCATCAAGGACACTAAGAGAGCCATCCAGGCCTACGAGAACCTCGCCAGGAGCATGCCGGAAAATACCGACGTTGAGGCAGCGCTAGCCAGCCTGTATACAGAAACCGGCAATTACAATGCGGCGCGCGGGCAACTATCGAAGTTGTTGGCCTCCGATCCCAAGAACATTAAAGCCTTGTGGCAGATGGGCGTGTTGGAGCTTGTGAGCGGCAATCCGCAAGCGGCCCTCGATCCCTTGAATAAAGGCTTGACTCTTGCAGTGGAGGTGGATGCCCGGGAACTGAAGGCGCTGATCCTGCAATCCATGGGCATCTCGTACCGCCTGATGAACAAATCCGACGAAGCCATGCGCGATTATCAGGATGCGATGGCCATCAACCAGAAGCTCGGCTTAAAGCGCGCTTTGGCCAGTAACCTCGTCGAGATGGCTGTAGTCCAGAGTGGACAAGGAAAAGAAGATGCCGCTCTCGCCGATTATCAGCGGGCGCTTCAACTGCAGCGCGACATTGGTATGAAAAAAGAAATTGGAGACACGCTCATCGGCATGGGGGTGGTCTATCAAACCAAGGGAGATTACGACAAGGCGCTCGAAAATTATAAGGAGTCTCTGCAGATCCAGCGTGATGCCGGCGACGAAAATTATCAAGCCCTCTGCCTCAACAATATTGGCGGCGCCTATATGGGGAAGGGAGACAGCGATAACGCCCTGACTTATCTGCAGCAGGCATTGCAGTTGCGTGAAAAGCTGAACTCTCCAGCCGCCATTGCAGAGACGTTGTCGGAGATGGGGGAAGTCTACATTACAACCGGCCAGTTCGACCAGGCACTGACAACTGCCATGCGCGCGCTCGATTTGTACCGCAAGACCGGGGATGACCGCGGAGCCGCGGATGAGTCGCATGACATTGGATTGATATTCGAACATCAAGGTCGCTTCGGAGCAGCCGTCAATTCCATGCAGGACGCAGTCAATGGCTTTCACAAAGTTGGTGAGCGCAGCACGGAGATGTTCGAGGTTGTGAACGATCTCGCCGACGCCCTGGCGCAGTCGGGGCGGGCTTCGGAGTCCGAACCCCTGCTGCGCGAGGCACAAAGCCTCGCTCAAGACCTGAAAAATGAAAGCCTGCAGGCAGAATTGTTTACCACTCAGGCCGATATTCGCCGCTACAACGGGGATCTGGCGTCTGCTGCCGGTTTTTATCAACAAGCTTTGCAGTCAGCCACGCGCGGCAAGGATCCCGACCGAACCTTTTTCTGCACGCTCCACATGGCAGAAATTTCGCTCAGCCGCGGAAGTGCGGTTTCTGCTCTGCAGCAGCTCCGTAAGTTAAAAGAGCAGGCCGATAGCCGCGACCTCAAATATGCTTCTCTGGAAAGCTCCGTGGATGCTGCCGAAGCCATGATCGAACGCAAAGCTTATGCCGAGGCCGGGCAGGAACTGCAAGATGATCTGGGAAAGAGCGATAGGCTCGGCTCACGCTATCAAAGCTTCCGCATCGAATATCTTCTCGGTAAGGCGCTTCGCCTCAGCGGCAAAACCGCCGATGCTGCGCCCCACTACACCCAGGCGCTCGGTTTGATAAAAGACATGGGCAAGGATCCCGGAGCCGAAAAGTTGCTCAATCGCGCCGACCTCAAACCGCTATACGCTGAGTCGTCGCAGTATGCTGCTAGCAACTAGCCTGGCCTGAAGCACCGGCTACAATATCTGTCTTTTAGACTTGGATAGTCACCCGCGTCGGATAAAACAAAAAAGGCCGCTCTTTGGAAAGAGCGGCCCGTCTTGAAGCTCAGTTTACTTCGCAGCTAGCGTTTCGGTATCGCTTCGTTAATTCTCCCCGCCTGCAAAGTTGCTTCCCCAGAGCGCGTCGCTGCCCCACAACGCGTCGGATCCCCATAATGCATCGCTGCCCCACAGGGCATCGCTGCCCCAAAGTGCATCCGATCCCCACAACGCGTCCGACCCCCAGAGAGCATCGTTGGCCGCGAGCGCGGTGCTCGCGCTGCCGCTGGCCGCCACCGCCGTTCCGGAGACAAACTGCGAAGAGCCCCAAACCGCCGCGTTCGACCATATGGACGACGTATTCCACACTGCCGAAGAATTGTCGCTCATGTACACCAGGCCGGTGCTGGTATTAAACGTCGCGGTCGGAGACATAGCGGTCCCGTTCGCCACCGCGGTACTCTGGAGCGCTGCCTCAAGGTCCACGTAGCCGGCGCCAATCGTGAACACGTCATACTGATCCGTATATGTGATCCCGGTTGTCGGATCGGTTGTGCTGCTCGACTGGGGAAAGGTTTTATACGCCGTCAGCATGAGGCGCGCCTTCACCTGATCTGGAGTCAGTGTCGGACTTTGCTGCAGCAAGTCGGCAACCACGCCACTGACGATGCCGGTTGACATGCTGGTTCCGCTCAACTGGAAATAAAGCGGCGAGATCGTGCTGTTACCGCCATTCACGTAGTAACTGTAAGGAACTTGATTACCGGGAAACTCGTTGTAGAGCCTCGAATTCGGGGCCTCGAGCGAAACCAGCAGGTTGCCCGGTGCGACGATATCCGGTTTCACAACCGCATCCACCACCGTCGGCCCCTTCGAACTGTAGCTGGCAATGAGATCGTCCACGCGCGTCGGCGTGCCCATGGGTTTCATGTCGCCCACTGTGATTACATAAGGATCATTGCCCGGCGAGGTAACGGTGGCGTATCCGTCGGTGGGCTGATAGCGGCCGTTATTGCCCGCGGCCACAACTACCACGATTCCATTCTTCCAGGCCTGCTCGACTGCCTGGCACAACGGATCGAGGGTGTAGCTCTCATATATGGCGCGACCGAGAGAAAGGTTGATCACACGAATGTTGTATTGCGACTTCAACGAGATCGCCTGGTTAATCGCGGCGATCACCAGGCTGTCAGTGCCGGCCCCATTCTGATCAAGCACTCGCAGATTGACAATGTTGGCGCTCGGCGCAATTCCCTTGAAAGTCTTTGTGAAGAGAGGTCCGGTAGAGCTAAGTCCGTCACCGGCGATAAGTCCTGCGACGTGGGTGCCGTGCCCAAACTGATCATTCGTGCTTGAGTTTCCCGGCACAAACGATTGGTCGTACACAACTCGCGACAAAGGAAGAATGCCCATGTACAGATCGGGATGGCTGCTGACTCCACTGTCGATCAGGGCAACGCCAATTCCTGCACCTGTGTAGTTCGACTGCCATGCATAGGGCGCATTCACCGCATAAGCGGCATTGCTGAGGGTGGGCGACAGCGGCCGGTCGGAACTGATGTACACCACATTCGACTGATTCGAGAGACTCTGGATCCCGTTGCCGTCGAGCTGCGCCACCAAGCCGTTAATGACGGGCAACTGGCCCACAATCGTGCCGCCTAGGTTGAGAACATCGTTTAACACGCAGTCGAGCAGCCCCAGCAATCCGCTGCAATTCAACTGCGTTCCGGGAGCGTATTGCACGATGATTTGCGCTTGCTGGTTCGACGGAAGGTTTTGCAACTCCGGTGATATTTTCGCATTATTAGCGTAGGCCAGGGTCGTGCTGACAACGATCAACAATAGGGCCAGAAATCTCTTCATTTTCCCCTCGAAGCCAAAACTGTAGCCGCCCGGAAGGAGGCGGGGCTTTACCCACGGGGGA
>JASIEN010000520.1 GCA_030045935.1 Candidatus Sulfotelmatobacter sp. | reverse complement strand
GAATTCGTGGTTGGGAAGAACCTATCTGGGCCCGATGTCGGGGAGACAAATCGACGAGACGGTAATCGCAACTGATCCGGCGAGACAACCAGCGCGGGCTCTCCAGTCGTAAGCTCTCAAACAAGCTTCCGCAGTGCACTTAAGCATTCCGCTCCAGGATGAAGCTTCGCAATCGGTTATAAAGCCCATTGCCTAATACTCTGTGTGACGTCGATCGCAGAGAGTTCACGAGTTGTCGCCGCCAGAGCCCGCGGCCATGGCACATATCCTGAAAGTCAGCCAGGTTCGCATCTCGCATGACTACCACACGCGACAGTTGAAAGCGGTCGCTGCGGGGACCATTGCTAGCAATGCGGCTGGTAGCCACAGTGACGTACCCAGCCCGTTTGGCGACCTCAGCAACTCTCGGACTCCAGCGGCCGCCCGGACATGAGAAGTGCTGGACGTGACGGCCAATCATTTCTTCCAACCGGACCTTAGCCTCGGCAATTTCACGATTGAGTTCCGTATCGTTGAGATCGCTCAAGCAAGGATGGGTCATGGAATGACATCCAATCTCAAAGCCCGCGTCGCTCAGCTCGCGTACCTGGCTCGGAACCATATACCCGCGACGTCCGAGGAAGTCCACGGTGATATAAAAAGTAGCTCCGAAATTCAGTTTTCGCAGAATGGGCGCGGCAACGATAAGGTCGGTTTCGCAGCCGTCGTCAAACGTGATCACAATTCTGGGGGTAGTTGTCGGGGTCAGTGCGTTGGAAACAGAGGTTCCCTGGCATCCCACGCTTTTCAGCCAGTTCATCTGCTCGCGGAAAGCCGGCACGCGAACAACGTAGCGCACGTAACCCTGCTCACCATGGCAAAGTGAGCGTCCTTCCACTTCGAGTTCGTGATACATCAGATAAATCATCGCGTCGTCGCGCATCACTTTATCGTCCAAACATCCTTGGCACTTGCGAACTATTTCGAGCGCGCTTCCCAAACCTGCTGAAGCAAATGAATCCAGTCGCCTAATTCGGGTAGAGGATCATTCCACAGGAAATTATCATGGAAAGTGCCGGCTTTTGGCGTGACTTCGGCCAGAAGCGTAGAAAGGCGGCCGGGGAATGTTCCGGTATACCCACGCGGCGGACCTTTCAACACCTCCAGCAGATGGCGAAAGTCGCCAACCAGCCAGCGGCATCTAGTGCCGACGGTATACGATGCCGGCGGATCCACGTCTCCAAATTCCGCCATGTGGGCAAGCAGCGCGGGAAAATCGACCCCGGCATAACAGGCAAGTGGCAGGGAGTGCCAGAACCTTCCGTTGATCTCGATAAACACCGGCACGCCATCACTACGCAGACGAAATTCGATCATGGCCACACCGTGCCAATGCAGCGCCCTCAACATGGCGAGACTGGCTTCGCGAATCTGCATGGTCGGCCGAATGCTTTCACGCAGCACGCTGCCCGAGCCGGTGGGATGCAGATCGCGGATGCGGCGATGAGCAAACTCGGCGCGAAGCTGGCCCTGGTTCATAAGAGCGAAATATCCGGTGCCCGTGCCTTCGACGAACTCTTGAATGAGCACAGTGGAACAAGGGCCACGCATTTCCGCGAATGCGTTTCTCATCTCGTTCGCATCGCGCGCATACTTCGGCCGTCCGGTCGCGTGTACGGCGCCCGCGGAAGATTGTTCGTGAGAAGTTCTCGGCTTGAGCACTACTGGAAATCTTATCTTCGCGATAGCATCTGTCAGTTCCGCGCCGCTGCTTACCGAGATCGTCTTCGGAACGGCAATGCCAAGCGACTCTGCCAGAGCCGTGGTTTGGTTCTTATCCACCGCGCGCAACAGATCGGCATGATCTGGCAGGACGAACCGGGCGCCTACGGCCGTGAAGTGGTCACGATGGCTGGAAATCAACAAAGTAGTTGCTTCGGTCATGGGTAGAACAAACGTGCCCGCCTCGCTCGCCGCCTCAGCCACAACGTCCGAAAGGAATTTCTCGGCATCGGCTTGCGGCGATGCATATCGAAAACTGCGGGAGCAGTAACGCGACCACCCAGCCTTCGACCATGAGCGCGATTCTCCCGCCCAGACGGTGTGGCCTTGCGCGGCGAGAGACCGCGCACAGGCGACCGCCTGGTTCTGATTGCCGTCGAGAACTAGAATCCTCATGGGTTTCGTGTTTCCTTACAGTGATTCCACGCGATAACGCGCGACGGCCCTCGAAGCGGAACTGCTCCAAGCAAAGCTCGAAGCAAAATGACTCGTGGCTCAGAGCAACCGGCCATCGGGTTAAACCCGTTCTGGGCCTAGCTTGGCTTCGAATTGGCAGCGGGCTTTCCCAGTTGATCCAGCTCGATCCGCGATGGAATGGCTCGACCGTGGCGCGCAGCCTGGTACACCCACGCAAAAAGCGCGGAGTTGATCATGCAGAAATAGTAGGGAAGCCGAAGAAATTTTGGATGCAGGTTCGTTACCGCGCCCAACGCCGCCAGTCCGTAGAAAATTGCTTGCCCAAGCAGCAACCAATTGTAAAGGAACTGTCTAAGCAGGAACAGATTCGCCACCAGTGCCGCGATCATGAAAACCGGCACCAGCAGGCGCCCGGTTTTGTGCGACAGCAGGCAGAACAGGACGAACGGACGCGGCGGAAACAGCAAGCCCTTTGTCTCACGCAGTTGCTCGATATTCCCAGCCGTGATGCGGACCCGGCGGGAGAAACCCTCCATCTCGTGAGCCTCTTCGTAAGCCACCGCTGCGGGTTCGTAGGCCACCCGGTAACCGCGCTCAAGAATGCGCATCGGGATGGTGAAATCGTCGTTAATGGTGTCAGCGGATGGAAACGGATACAGCTCGCGCTGAATGGCGAACAGCGCCCCATGAGCGCCGGTGAATGCCCCGAGCTTGGCCTCTTGCACCTTCAGGAAGGTTTCGTACTTCCAATAAAGATCCTCGGACGATCCCATGCGCGCCTGATCTTTCTTCAGCAAGCGGTAAACGCCACTGGCCGCACCGACTCGAGGATCGCTGAAGTTTTGCACTAGCACCCGCACCGAGTCGGCGGCTAACATGCTCGAGGCGTCGGAAAAGGCTACGATCTTGCCGCACAGCTGAGGCACCGCATCGTTCAGAACCTGCATCTTGCCGCGATTTTTTTTGAAGTCCAGAAGGCGAATGCGCCCTGGCTGATTGGCGGCGAATGAGCGAACAATCTCGGCGGTGGTGTCGGTCGACCCGTCAGAAGCGACCACCACCTCCAATTTACCTTCGGGATAATCCAGCGCGAGACTGTTACGGATTTTCTCCCCGATGACGCGGGCTTCGTTGTAAGCGGCGATAAGGAGAGAAACAGAAGGTTGCACCGGCTCTTTGCGGGGCGAGGAGCCAAATACCGCCTGCAGGGCCCACAGCAGCATGGGATAACCGATGTAAACGTAGCCGATCCATCCGGCTGAGATCCAGAACAGGAGCTTGGTCATCGCTTACACTGCCGTAGAGCGAATGCAATGCAGTTGCCCCAGAATTTGATGCGACTCCACGCGGAAGCCCGCGCGCTGAATATAATCTTCTGCCTGCGACAGCCTAAAAAAATAGACCGGGCATCCCGCGGCCTTCAGGCGCACGGAGCGAATTGCAGCCCGCAAAGTGCCGGCGCGGGGCCACGCCGAGAGAAAGGTCATTTTCGTAAGCTTGCGGATGACCTGCAATCTCGGCAATGGATCGGCCACGTAATCCCAAAATCCAATGGCGATTACGAGATCAAACTTCTCGTCCGTTTTCCAATCCAGTACGTCGCTGAGCACGAATTTGGTGCGGTCCGCGACCCCCTCTTTTTCCGCCAGCTGGGCTCCCAATTTCAACATCTCGGGCGCAAAATCGACGCCGGTAACCTCTGCGCCTCGTTTGGCCAGGCTGGCGACGAAGCGGCCCGATCCGCAGCCGATGTCGCAGATCTTCATTCCGCGCGCATCCCCGGCCTCGCTCATCACCCACTCAAAGCGCTGATAGATGTCGCGGCGCAGCCAGCGGTCCAGGCCACGCGAAACCGGGTTCTTCTCGCCGGTGTAGATGGCGTCGAACTGGTGGGCAATGTTGTTCCAATACTCCGCGATTTCTTGCGATTCGTCAGTTTTTACGTTGGTTCCAGGCATAGAAGTCAAAATCCTCGGCTGAATCGGCAAATCCGCTTTCCCGAAAGCTGGTGTAAGTTCCGCTTTGCAATACGCTCTTGAAACGCTCCAGCATTCGTGACAAATTCGTGTAATGTCTGAGCCGGGAAGTGAAGCGCCCGGCCAGGCGCGGCTGATCGGGATCAATCTCCCATGGATGAATATAAATCACAATGGGCAGTCCCTCTTTTTGCACGCGCTGCAATCCCAAATGAGTGTAGAACGAGGGCAACAGGCGAAGATAGCCGCCACCCCCGACCGGCATGTTGTGCCCCGCAAGGCGAAAGGTAGTGATTGGGAACTCTGTCATGGGACCGGAGGGCGTCTGAAAACGAAATGGGGCGCGCGGCGCATCCGGCATCCCGTAACGGTCATGGCGAATCGGGAAGATGCTCGAATCGTAGGAAAACCCCAGCTCTGCCAGTATTTCGAGCGCCCAAGCCGAGCTGTCAATAACCGAGTATGTTGGCGCTCGATAGCCGCGGACTGGCTGGCCCGAAATCTGTTCGATCACACTCTTGGCCCGCTTCGTATCTTCGCAGAATTCAGCCGGGCTCAGTTTGTAAATCAAGCGGTGCCAATAAGAATGGCAGCCCAGTTCGTGTCCGCTTGCTGCGATTTCGCGCACCAGAGCCGGGTAGCGCTCCGCAACCCAGCCCAGCACGAAGAATGTACCATGCACGTTGAGGTTTGCCAGCACTTCCAGAAGCCGGCGCGTGTTGCTCTCAACCCGGCTCGGGTAGCTGTCCCAGCGGGGGCGTTCTACGATGTCGGAAAAAGATTCGGCATGGAAATAGTCCTCCACATCTACAGACACTACTCCTGTGGGTGTATTATTGGGCATTTTTACAGGCACGATTGGGGGTAGCAGAATCCTGGCACATTATCGCTCAGTTCTTGGCGCTTTGGAATAGATTTCTTAATAAACGTCGCCGCGATTTGCCGTCACTACTATGGGCTCGACCGCGATCTTTTGCCCATAGAGCCGGGGGTTATCAGCAACTCCCCTGGTCACGGAAGTGATGTATTTTCATCACATTACAAATTTAAGCGCTTCAGTCTGACACAGCGGCCGGCTCTCGACCTCGAACTCATGGCACATCAAGTACTCGGCGTATGCCGAATAGTGATGGCGTTATCACGCACGAATAGCTTCAGAAGATTTTTCGCAGATGGGCTTTAATCGACGCGGGCGGTGTAATGCCTAGTTTATCGATGGCTTTTTTGCCCGTCCTGATGAGATTCCGCATTTTGTCGGACCGGGCATGGCGTGCGGCAAAGCGGGCGGCAAGTTCCGGAGAGAGTTCGCCGGTCGACGTCAATTCAAGTTCGGCCTTGACTCCGTAGTATTTTCCCGTGGACAGCGCCTTCAGGATTTCGCCACGATCCAACCGATCGCACTGGATGTGATTGAAAAGACCGCGAAACTGTTTTTTCCAGTGCAGATCCTGACCATAGAACGCCCGCATGCCGGGGCGCCGCACCTGCAGGCGGTGAAGCAGTTCAAATGTGCCGGGCCGCGGAGCATAGC
>JASIEN010000519.1 GCA_030045935.1 Candidatus Sulfotelmatobacter sp. | reverse complement strand
TCTCGAATCTTCAATTCCCCGTGGCGGAAGCTCGCACAATGTCCCGCGGGAAGTTTGTAGATTCCGCGGAACATGGTTTTCGGATCGGGCACCCAAAGAAACGTTAGGAACTGATGGAGCGACTCGAGGTCAAGTTCAGGTTCAAGGTCCGGGATCTGCAGCAATGCTTTTATTTCTGAGGCGAACGCCAGTCTTCTGCCGCGATGAACATAGTAGAAAGGCTTGATTCCAAAATGATCGCGCGCCAGAAACAATTGCGGCGAGCCAGCACGCAGATCGCAGATGGTGAAAGCGAACATGCCTTGCAAACGATGAACGCAATCCTCGCCTTCCTGCTCATACAGATGAATGATCACTTCAGTGTCGGTGTTCGAAACAAAATAATGGCCCTTGCCCTGCAATTCGCGCCGAAGTTCCGCGAAGTTGTAGATTTCGCCGTTGTAGGTGATCCAGACCGTGCCGTCCTCGTTGCCCATCGGCATGTGGCCGTCGGCGGAAAGATCGAGGATGGCGAGCCGCCGGCTTCCCAGGCCCACGTAAGAACCGTCTGGAAATCTGTGCTCCCACAGCCCGGAATCGTCCGGCCCGCGGTGCGCCTGGATGTGCGTCATCCGTGCAAGTACTTCTCGATCTTCCCAATTTGCCAGTCCGGCGATACCGCACATGTCAGTTCTCAGTTCCCAATTCCAAGTACTTAGTTCCCAGTACCCAGTCTTCGGTCAGCGGATCGAGGCTCACCTTGGCGCCCCGCGGTTACGAGCGAATTGCGCGTTTTTGATTTCCCTTTCAACTCGTAAATTTTGGCCTTGGTGTGAAACATCTGCACAGCCTGGAATCCGCAATAGATCAGGCCGGGGACCCCATCCAGGAAACCAAGCCGGAAAAAATAACGGTATACAAAAAGCAGCACCGGAGATCCTGGCACTGCAAACAGCTTCCGCTTTAACCAGCGGCGGCGCTGCGCCTGCGTTCCCAGCAGCGAAGGCGGCAACTCAGTGTCGTCACCGGCTTGCCACAATACGCGCGACTCCCAGTTGGAATACTCATCGTGCTTTTGAATGTAATTGGAAAGCGATGCCAGGTTGTGATGAATCACTGGATTTCGCAGCTTTGCTGTCGCACCATCGACGACCACGTGTTCATGCACTTCCATATCGGCCATGGAAGCGTCCTGATCTTTCAATCGGCATTCATAACGCCCTTTGCCACGCCGGAACAACGAGAGTTTCCATAAGCCGACGCCGCCATGGCGCAGAACCTGCCCCAGAAATTGAGTGCGCAAAAGAATGAAATATCCATCGATCGCGGGGTTCTGAATCGCGATGCGAATCTCTTCGGCAAGTTCGGGCGTGAGCATTTCGTCAGCATCCAGCAAAAGAATCCAGTCGCAGGCGAACGAGAGCGTATCCATCGCCCACTGGCGTTTCTTGGGCCATCCGCCCTGATATTCAAACTGCACGACCTTGGCCCCATGACAGCGCGCAATCTCTACGGTTTCATCCGTGCTTTGCGAATCGATTACGTATATTTCGCCAACGTTCTTCAGGGACTGCAGGCAGCGCGGGAGATTCCTGGCCTCGTTGCGGACAGGAATGATTACGCTGACGGGGAGTGTTGCCACCTCAACCGAAATATTCCGATCTTCTAACGTCTGTTCCATCATGCTCAGCACGAAAGGTGTTGCTCGCTCCAGCGTTGCAGCACATAAAGCGACCAGGGACGCGACCACGAAGTGCGCCCCGCAAGAAAGTCTTTCCAAATGTTCAAGGCAGCAGGCTGGTTGATGTGAGCGGCGAGCGGGCCGTTGCTGATCCGGCGCAAACTTTGCTCGATTTGCGGACGCAGCGCGTCCCGCAGCCAGTATTCGAAAGGCATGGTGAAACCGCGCTTGGGCCGATGAACGATTTCAGTCGGCAGTTCCGCGCGCAGTGCTCGAAGCAGCAACGGCTTCGGCGTGCTTCCACTCAATTTCCAGGGTCCGGGCAGGGCAAGCGTCCGGCGCGCCAGTTGATGGTCGATCAACGGCACGCGCACCTCCAATCCTTGCGCCATGCTCATGAAGTCTGAGTCTCGAAGCAGTGTGTTGAGCATATAACAACGAGCCTCAAGATAAGAAACAGAGTTGACGGGATCCAACTGGCGCGCCTGATCCAGAATTTCGCTCAGATCTTTCTCGAAGAGTTCGAATACATCGCGGTATTGTGCGTGCGTTAGTTCCTGCTGTTGTTGCGGCGCAAACAACGTGCGCGAAAGAAAGTAAGGATGATTGACCGTTCTGCCATTTCGCGCTAAAGCAAGCAGCTTGCGGTTCTGATCATTCGACGGTGCAAACGCGGCGAGGGCATACGCCAATAGAGCGCGAAGCGCTTGCGGAATCCGCTGTGCCGTGTGGGCCAGCCGCTGCAATCGCGGCACATTACGAAAACTGCTGTAGCCGGCAAACATTTCATCGCCGCCCAGCCCCGACAGAGCCACTTTCACGCCGGCCGCCCGCGCTCGCTCCGAAATGAAGAACGTATTGATTCCATCGATGCTGGGCAAATCCATCGCGGAAATCGCAGGATCAATCGCGGCAAAAAAATCCTGCTGCGAAACTGTGATCTCATGATGATCTGTATGAAATCGTTCGGCAACGGCTCGTGAATGCTGCCCCTCTGAGTAATCGGATTCGCGAAAAACAATGGAAAATGTAGCGGGACGAACCCCGTTTCGGCTGAGAATCGCGACCAGGGCGCTGGAATCGATGCCGCCCGAAAGAAACACTCCTACGGGCACATCGCTTACCATCTGCATGCGCACCGATTCATCGAGTAAGTGGGCAATTTCGGCTTCGCAGCGCTCGCGCTGCTCTCCGTTTCGGCTGGAGTCGTCGCCTTCGATCTCATCTGATCTAGAATTGGCCAGACTCCAGTATTCACTCTGCTTGATCCGACCAGCGTGCCATGTCAGATACGAGCCGGGCCCAAGGCCGCGTACTCCCTCAACCAAAGTGTGTGGCTCATAAACTGAGCCAAAATTCATGTAACCCGACAGGCCGATGGGATCGATTCGTCTCGGTACAAGACCTGTGTCCAAGAGAGTTCGGGCCTCAGAGGAAAAAACGAAGTATCGATCTGAATTAAAGAAATAAAGAGGCTTGATACCCATCGGATCGCGGGCCAGAAAAAGCGCGTGGCGACGGGCATCCCAAATGGCAAAAGCAAACATCCCGCGAAACTCTTGCAGGCATTGCTCGCCCCAACATGCGTAGGACTTGAGGATTATTTCCGTATCTGATTGGCTGCGGAAATTGAATCCTTGCTGCTGCAGCCGTGCGCGAATCTCGCGGAAGTTGTAAATCTCGCCGTTATAGACAATCCAGTTGCCGGTCTCTGGATCGTGCATCGGCTGGTGTCCGGAGGGAGAGAGATCGAGGATTGCCAGCCGCCGATTTCCCAGACCGATCTCAA
>JASIEN010000518.1 GCA_030045935.1 Candidatus Sulfotelmatobacter sp. | reverse complement strand
TGGCGATGGCTGGCATCGGTCCTCCAAGTTCGTTGGCGGGCAAAAACTAGCGTGTGCCGAAAAGCTGGAAACGGCACAATTCACGGCATTCTACGCCTTCGCTATAGCGCCGAATATACGGTGATACACCTATTCAGCCGGATGTTGCAGGAAAGGCATGATCCCACAGATCGCGATACTTGGGGTTGGATGTCTATCGATTGTCTGTGGTCGCAGATATTTATGCCGCACTAAGGAATTAAGCCCTTGCGCCTCAGGAAGTCGTGGGCGACATCCTTCACATCGCGGTGCTCTCCGTCAAGCGCGTAATTCAGTTTTTGCATTTCGCGATCGGAAATTTTGCCGCCTAAATCGGCCAGCGCCGCAGCGATTTCAGGATGCTGCTGCACGGTTTGTTGGCGGATGACCATTACGGCCTCATAGGGTGGGAAGTAGTGACGGTCATCTTCGAGCACAAAAAAATCAAACACTGGAATCAAGCCGTCGGTGGCGTTTCCGGCGGCCATATCAATCTGATGGTTCTTCAACGCCGGAGCGAGAAGACCCAAGTCCATAACACGCGGCGGTCCGGCAAATTTCAGCCCGTAAGTTGCGGCCAAACCTTGATAGCCATCGGGACGCTCCATGAATTCGTAACCGAATCCGGCGCGCCAGCGCGGAGTAAACGCTGCTGCCTGCGATAACGTTCTCAGATTCAGCCGGCGCGCGTCTTCGCCGCGAACTTCCATGGCAAACGTGTTGTTGAAACCGAAGGGAGGAGTAAGGGTTAGGCGAAATCTGCTTTCGTATTCTGCCTTTACACGGCGATAAACCTCATCCTTATCGCCACTGGCCTTCTCCTTAAGAATGGCCGCTAACGCCGTGCCTGTATATTCGGGATAGAGATCGATACGCCCAGCCAATATTTCCTGCTGGCAGATGTAGGTTCCGGCCAGATAGAAGCGGCGCTCCACTTTCAATTGGGTTCGCGATTCAATCTGTTGCGCAGCCAACTCAGCCAGAATCAAAGATTCGGTAAAATTTTTTGAGCCAATCACGATGCGGTTGGAATGGGATGGGGCGCAGGCGGAAAGCAAAACTGAGAAGAGTAACACCAGGCCCGTTGCCACCACTCTGTACCTGGCGTGTTTCATAGTGGCCGTAGTCGCTTCTCCAGCCAACCCAAAGTGAAATCGGCTGCCAACGCCAAAAGTGCCGCGGGAATTGCGCCTGCAAGAATGAGTTCATTATTCACCATGGCGAGGCCGCGGAAGATGAACTCGCCCAATCCGCCGGCGCCGATGGCCGCAGCAATCGTCGCAAGTCCCACTGATACGACAACCGCAATGCGGACTCCGGAAAAAATCACACTCAATGCCAACGGCAGTTCGACCTGAAACAACAATTGGCTGTCGGTCATTCCCATGCCGCGTCCGGCCTCGACCACCGCTGGATCTACGCCGCGGATCCCTGTGAATGTGTTACGAATCACAGGCAGCAACGCGTAGAGAGTGAGGGCGAGAATGGCAATTCGATCAGCGCGCTCTCCAAGCCAGGGAATCGGCAACAAGAACCCAAACAGAGCCAGGCTGGGAATGGTCTGAATCAGGTTTGCCGTTCCGAGTACAGGTTTGTTCCAAATGGGCCGGCGCGCACTGAGAATTCCCAGCGGAACTCCAATCAGAACAGCAAGCAGCGTTGAAATGCCCACCAGCCACAGGTGCTCTAACGTGAGTTCGAGAACCTGATCCTGATTTTGCCGAAGAAAATGAAACAGGTTCATGGCGCGCCTCCATGGGCAGGGATTGCGCCATCTGCGAAGGCTTGCACGTAAGCGGTGGCCAGAGGATCTTCAGAGCGCAGGAATTCCTGCGGCGTGAGAACGAGAACCAGATGCCCGGCTTCCAGCAGCGCAATCCGCGAGCCTAGACGCAAGGCTTCGCTCAGATCATGGGTCACGAAAACCACGGTCTTGTGCAGGCGTTGTCGAAGAGAAAGAAACTCGCGTTGCAGCTGAGCGCGAGTCAGGGCGTCGAGCGCACCGAAGGGTTCATCCATCAGCAGGATTGGCGGGTCAGCCGCCAGCGCCCGCGCCACTCCCACGCGCTGCCGCTGTCCTCCGGAAAGTTGATGAGGATAGCGCGAGGCAACAGCAGGGTTAAGCCCCGCCAATTGCAACAATTCGAGAACCCGCTGGTGAATTCGTCCGGCGTCCCATCCTTCGAGGCGAGGAACCAGGCCAATGTTTTTTTCCACGGTAAAGTGCGGAAATAGTCCGGTTTCCTGAATCACATATCCGATGCTGCGGCGCAAGCGAATGACGTCGCTGTCGCGCGTTGCCACGCCATTGACCAAAATATCGCCGCCGGTTGGAGCCACCAGGTGATTGATCAGTTTTAATGCGGTGGTTTTTCCCGAACCACTGCGCCCAAGCAAAACAAGGGTCTCTCCACGATCCACTTGTAGATTCACGTTCGAGAGAACCGGCTGGCCATTGGGCAACTTGTAGGAAACATCGCGAAATTCAATCACCGGTCCGCCGCTGGAGGCTTGTTCCATATTGCTGGTGCGATATCCGCAGCATAGCGGAGTTTGCCGCCGGCAGGCACATAACGTTACCGGCGTTCGCGGGCAGCATCCAGAGAGTAATAGACGGTCAGAGGGTGCGCATCTACGATCTTGAATGGATAGTTGTGCAAATTTCCCTTGAATAAAGGTGTGTCCGCTTTACGCAAATCGGTTGCGTGGCCAGTAATGGTTCTGTGGCCACTGTCACTCTGGGCGCAGGACAAGCCTTCCGCCATCCTGCACAGCGACCGTGGAGTGTTTGTCAACGGCGCTGAGATAGCAGGCTCCAGTCCGATCTTTTCGGGAGATGTCATAGAGACCCGCCCGGACTCCGTGGCCAACCTGGATGCTGAGGGAACGTCCGTGCTGATTCAGCCGGAATCGATCATCAAGTTCCAGGGGACGTTTCTGGATTTGGAACATGGCGGAGTTTCGGTCGGAACATCGACTGAAATGGGCGTGCACGTGAAGTGCCTCCGGGTGGATCCGGTGTCGAATGAGCGCACGCAGTACGATGTCGTTGACAGGAGCGGCGTTATTCACGTTTCCGCCCACAAACAGGACGTCACCATCACGCGTGGCAGTCTGGCATCGAAAGCAGCACAATCCAGTAAGCCGTTCGAATCGGCAACGGTTCATGAAGGAGAAGAAGCCACACGCGAGGAGTCCGTGGCTTGCGGCGCGGCCCCGCCCCAAAGTCCGGGCAACAGCCTAAACGCAAAATGGATCGAGATTGGTGCCGCGGGAGCCGGAGGGGCAACACTACTTCTCTGCATCTGGCTCTGCCGCGGCTCGTCCCCCAGTTCCACACCCGTCAGTCCCTGGCAGCCGTAAATCTTCACGCTGTGCAAGGCCAGAAAACCCCAGGATAACTGGAGCCAGCACGGCGGCGGGCCGAGTCGAACTGCGTCGATTTTTACTTGGGCTTGGTTGAGGTGGGAGACTCGGTCTGTGTAGTGGAGGGTTTGTCAGTCTTGCCAAAGTCGACCCAAACTTCACGCAGTCGGCCATCGGGATCCACGGCAAGAATAGTGCTACTCTGATCGGCATTTCCACCTGCGGCCGGACGCACAATGTCGATGGCTTCGTTCGTGAGTTGCAGACCGTCGCTGGGAGCGCCCGGATTCAGCTGCTCAGTCTTCTTAGTGGAAGTCTGTGCGCCGCCAGCGGTGTTCCGCTGAACTGTAGTCTCACGTTGAACAAGCTGCAGGCTGCCGTCACTCGCGGTGCCGGGAACGTTGACCGAATAAGTTTCGGTGGTGTCGCGCTTCTCTCCCGGATTGGGTTCAGTCTGTTTGCTGACTGTGCGCTCGACGACGGTCAGGTTCCCGTTTGAATCAGGCCGCAAAACGCGCTCTTCTGCACTACCTTCCTCGCCGCTTCCCTGTTTCCTGGTTCCTTCCCGTATTTCGGCGAGTTGCCAGTGCCCTGCTCCGTCGGCGAGTTGAGTCGACTTCTTGAATTCGATCACACCGTCGCTGCTTTTCTTCTGTCGTTCCTCGATCTGCACCACCGGGCTAAGGCCGCCGTTTACGTCGGGGGTAAGCACCGTGGTTTTCGTCTCCCGCACGTCAGGACTAATCTGCCGCGAATCCTGCAACTCGCGCTGCACCACCTGTAATGTGCCGTTTGCGTCAGGATCAAGAACGGTACGCTCCACCCTGTGTTCGCCACCGGCCAGCTCACGCGACTCTTCGGTTCTGACCTGAACCAGCTGTCTCTCGCCATCCGGGCCTCTGCCAAATGTCCGCTCGGTTGTGCGAAAAGTTGTAGCATCGACCCGAACAGATTCCGTTTCTGTGTCCCGATAAGGAATGTAGCGCCCATCCGGACCCAGCGTTTCGATTGATTTGTTGTCAACAACTCGCCCGCCGGCCGCAGTGTGAGTCTCACGAGTACGGAAGGGATTCTCAGCTCCGGCAGGGGACTGCTGCTGGCTGCTGGCGGTCCAACTTGAGTTGCCGGAGGCGTCCTGCGCCCGACAGATTTGTGCAATCCCGACAAGAAAGGTTACTGAAATGAGGGCAGAGAATTTCAGCGAGACGAACAACCTTAAAGCCGGATTGCACCTTGCGTACACCTTGGCAATTTTATCCACTTCCATGCTCCCAAAGAAATAGATGATGTGGAACGGCAGTAGTGGTGCAGTCCAAACTGCACCACTACCGCAAAGGGTTGGCGCCCGACGCAAGCACGCTATTCAAACAGCAAACATCGGCTGCTCAAGGTGCGACTGCAGTCAAGACCTCGCGGTACTGCACTCGCTTGAGATCCGCAATCAGGCCGGGCCCCGTCGGGCTCCACCCAAGCTTCTTCCGTGTTTTGGCGCTGGAGGCAGCAAGATCGCTGCCGGCAAACATGCTTAACCACCCAAAATGAGCCTGCGCTTCCTCCGCAGACAGAGAAACCACCGGCACATTCAATCCCCGGCCAATGGCCTCGGCGATATCCCGCATGGCCACGCCTTCCTCGGCGACTGCGTGATACTTCGCGCCGGCATTATGCTTTTCCAGTGCGAGCCTGTAAAGATGCGCAACATCCAGAACATGGGCTGCTGCCCACCGATTGCGTCCTTCTCCTACATACGCAGACACACCTTTCTCCTGCGCCACCGCG
>JASIEN010000517.1 GCA_030045935.1 Candidatus Sulfotelmatobacter sp. | reverse complement strand
TCTCGAACGATTGAAAGCCAAAGACGAAACTCTGCAATCGTTCCTCGATATTTTTAATCACCGCATCATTTCTTTCTTCTATCGAGCCTGGGAAAAATACCGCTTTCCGGCCACTTACTATAGGGGCGACGACCAATTTACCCACCATTTGCTCGATTTCATCGGATTGGGCACGCCGGCTCTTCAGAAGCGGCAGGCGGTTCCTGATGAGGCGCTGTTGCATTATGTCGGACTGCTCGGAGCGCAGGCGCGCTCGGCGGCGGTTTTGGAAACGATTCTCGCAGATTACTTTGAGATCCCAGTGGAAGTTGAGCAATTCGCCGGGGCATGGTACCGTCTGGACCCCAAAGCGCAGTGCTGCATGGATGACTGTGACAGCGACTCCGGAAAGCTGGGTGCGGCCACGGTAGTCGGCAACGAAATCTGGAACCAGGAATCGCGCGTGCGCATTTGCCTGGGGCCGTTGACGCTGGTGCGGTACGCCGATTTTCTCCCGGGTGGAAACTGCTTCGAGCCGCTGAAAGCGTGGCTCAAGTTCTTCGCCAACGACGAACTCGATTTCGAGCTGAAGTTGGTTTTGGAACGGGAGGAGGTTCCGCGTTGCGAAGTAGGAAATGAAAACAGTGCTGCACCGCGCCTCGGCTGGGTTTCGTGGTTGAAGTCGGTTATGCACCAGCACGACCCGGAGGACACAGTTTTAAGTCTTTGAGTGGAGGGAGACCGATGGGACCAAATCTAAAATCTCTGATCGGAAAACTGAATGACCAGGCACGTTCTGCGCTGGAGGGCGCGGCCGGTCTTTGTCTCTCGCGCACTCACTACGACATCGAAGTCGAGCACTATCTGATGAAGCTGCTGGATTCTGCCAACAATGATTTCGCCAGTATCGTGCGGCACTTTGAGGTCGACAAATCCCGACTTGCTTCGGAGTTGTCTCGCAGTCTGGACAAGCTGAAGTCCGGCAACGCGCGCACGCCCGCGATCAGCCCATCGATCCTGAAGATGCTGGTGACTGCATGGACGATCGGCTCGATCGACTTCGGTGCTGGACAAATTCGCACGGGATTCACAATTCTGGCGCTGGTTTCTGACGAGGAATTGCGGCGCCTGGTCCGCGAAATCAGCCACGAATTTCAAAAATTTGAATCCGAATCTCTGCGCAAGGATTTTCTCTCGATTGTAGCCACTTCGCACGAAGAGGCCCGTGCAGCCGTGACCGAAGCGGCTGCCGCGGGAGCGCCCGTGCGAGCCGCCGGGGGCAAGACTCCCAACCTCGACCAATACACCGTCAATCTGACGGAGAACGCTCGCAGAGGGAAAATCGATCCTGTTCTGGGACGTGATTTCGAGATTCGGCAGGTGATTGATATCCTCACGCGCCGCCGTCAGAACAACCCCATTCTCACCGGCGAAGCGGGCGTGGGAAAAACTGCGGTAGTCGAAGGCTTTGCTCTGCGCGTCGCGCAAGGCGACGTGCCGCCACCCTTGCGCAACGTCACCGTTCACACTCTTGACTTGGCGCTCTTGCAGGCCGGGGCCGGCGTAAAAGGCGAATTTGAAATCCGGCTCAAAGGGTTGATCGAAGAAGTGAAGGCCTCACCTACTCCTATCATTCTTTTCATCGACGAAGCTCATACGATGATCGGCGCCGGCGGACAAGCCGGACAAAACGACGCCGCAAACCTGCTCAAGCCAGCTCTCGCGCGCGGCGAGTTCCGAACGATTGCTGCCACAACCTGGTCGGAGTACAAAAAATATTTTGAAAAAGACCCGGCGCTGGCCCGCCGTTTCCAGGTCGTCAAAGTGGAAGAGCCCAACGAGACGCAATGCATGGTGATGATGCGCGGGATTGTCGGATCGCTCGAGAAACATCACAAAGTACGCATTCTTGACGAGGCCGTAGCCTCCGGGGTTCGCTTGTCGAACCGTTATCTCGCCGGGCGTCAACTTCCGGACAAAGCCGTCAGCATTTTGGATACGGCATGTGCCCGTTTATCCCTCGGCCAGAACGCGACCCCTGCTGCGATCGAGGATGCGGTTCGGCAACTGGAGGATCTCGAAGTACAGGAACGTATCTTGAACCGCGACACTGCCGTCGGCGTCGACCACAGCGAACGACTGGAGCATATCGGCACACATAAGGCCGATGTGCAATCGCGCTTATCAACGCTTCGCGGCCGCTGGGACAAAGAACGCGATCTCGTCGCACAAATCCGAGAAATTCGCGTCAAGCTCGAGGCCGACGGCCCGACAAACGGCAGTGCCGCTGCGACGTCGGTAGAATCTGCAACCACCTCGAGTGACGGCGGCAACGGTGGCTCTTCATCCAGCACAGCCGCCACAATGGCTGGAGTAGCAACCGCCGTTGAAGCTCCCCCGGCAACACAGAGTCCGAACGAGCTCCGCGCGCAATTGCGCCAACTCGAAAATCAACTTTCTGCACTCCAAGGCGAAACCGGACTGATTCGCGTTTGCGTTGACGCGCAGATCGTAGGCGAAGTGATCTCGGGCTGGACCGGCATCCCAGTGGGCAAGATGATGAAGGACGAAATCGCAACCATCTTGTCGCTTCAAAAACTGCTGGGCAACCGCGTCATTGGCCAGCCGTATGCGCTGGAAGTCATCAGCCAGCGCATCGAAACCTCGCGCGCCAGCCTGGACGATCCTAACAAGCCAGTGGGCGTTTTCTTGCTGGTGGGACCGAGCGGCGTGGGCAAGACCGAAACCGCGCTGGCTCTGTCTGATCTTCTCTACGGCGGCGAGCACAACCTGATTACCATCAACATGTCGGAGTTTCAGGAGCCGCACACGGTCTCCGCCCTGAAAGGCTCACCGCCAGGATATGTGGGTTATGGCGAGGGCGGAGTCCTCACTGAAGCCGTGCGGCGACGACCCTATTCAGTTGTGCTGCTCGATGAAGTCGAGAAGGCACACCCCGACGTGCTCGAACTGTTTTATCAGGTATTCGACAAGGGCGTGATGGAGGACGGCGAAGGGCGGCAGATAGATTTTAAAAACAACATCATCATTCTGACGACGAACGCCTGCACCGATCACATGATGAAGTTGTGCGCCGATCCCGAAACCGCGCCCAGCTCTCAGGCGTTGGTCAACGCATTAAAGCCGGAGATGAACAAGATTTTCAAGCCGGCGTTTCTGGGCCGCATGGTGATTGTGCCGTATTATCCGGTGCGCGATGAAGCGTTGAAGAGAATCATCGTGCTCAAGCTGGGCAAGATCCAGCGCCGTATTCAGGAAAACCACAAAATTAATTTGACCTACGAAGATGCGCTGGTCGAGGAAGTGGCGCGCCGCTGCACAGAAGTCGAGAGCGGTGCTCGCAATGTCGACAACATTCTGACCAACACCATGCTGCCCGATATCTCGCGCCAAATTCTGGGAAAAATGGCGGAGGGCGAACATCTGAATTCGATTCACATAGCTTTAAGCGAAAACGGAAACTTCGTTTACGGGGC
>JASIEN010000516.1 GCA_030045935.1 Candidatus Sulfotelmatobacter sp. | reverse complement strand
GCGCTCGTTTGCGCCAGGTCGATCATATGAATCGCGGCCAAACTCGGCAGGGTTTGCACACATCCCGGCGACACGTTCCGAACAGCCGGACCGGAACACGATGGCGAGCCGCTCGTGGGGCGCTTCGCGAGAAGGTCCAGGTAACGCCCGCGGCTCTTATTCCACGCGAGCTTTCAATGATCGGTCATCGTCAGTTCGCTCGTATTCACAGGAATCTCGCGCTGGGCATAATTCGTTTGAACAGTCCTCCCGGCGGGAATCATCGCGGTCGTTCCGGCAAGCTTCGGGATCGCACCATTCGTCACATCAGCCGAAGGCGGCGCACTACTCGGCTCCGAAGATGCCGAAAGCGCCGAAGATGGCGAAGGCGCATGGCGGCGGGCATGCCGGCGGCGGGCACTCCAGCAGGAAGTCGCATAAAGGATGAGCCGCTGACCGGCGGTTTTGCGCGAGCCGTGTCGGCGTCATTCCGAAGCCCCGCGTTTTCGCCAGCGGGGCGAGGAATCTCGCGCGAATCGTCCGACTTCAGTACACGCGAGATCCCTCGCTGCGCCTCCGCTCAGGATGATGCCCAGAATCGGGCCGCGATAATACACTAAACGCGAGCGATTACTTTCCCACCTGCCGAATACACTCTTCCAGCACATCCGTTGCGACGTCCGCTTCCTGCTTTGTAACCACCAGCGGCGGGCAAATTCGAATCGTGCTCGGCCCGCAACCAAGGAAGAGAATGCCGCGCTCGAACGCCTTTTCAATGATCAGATCGCGTTCGGCAGCGGCGTACTCCTTTGTCATCTTGTCTTTCACGATGTCGACACCGATCATCAAGCCACGGCCGCGAACGTCTCCTACCAGCTTTAATTTCGATGGCCAACTGGACATACGTTGCATCATGTGCGCGCCGACTTCGGCAGAGTTCTCCATCAAATGCTCTTTCTCGATCACGTTAAGCGTGGCCAACGCTGCCGCGATGCACACCGGATTGCCGCCGAAAGTTGAAGCATGCGAGCCGGGCACCCAGTCCATGATTTCCGATCGCGTGAGCGTGATGCCCAGCGGCATGCCGGAGGCGATGCCTTTAGCGATGCAGACCATATCTGGCTCAACTCCGCTGTGTTCGACGGCCCACCATTTTCCCGTGCGGGCCACGCCACTCTGAACTTCATCCACAACCAGCAGTATCCCGTGCCGGTCGCAGATGCGGCGCAGTTCCTGCATGAAGATGGTGGGAGCGACCACATAGCCGCCCTCGCCCTGAACGGGCTCGACGAAAATCGCGGCCACTTCTTCCGGCGGCAGGGTGGTTCTGAACAGTTTTTCTTCGATGAAGCGGGCGCAGCCCAGAGCGAAATCGTCGGCGTGTTTATCTTGCGAGCCTCCCACGCAGCCACGATAAACGTCTGGATAGCGGACGTGCGTGACTCCTGGCACCAGCGGCGCAAAGCGGCGGCGTTGCTGTGGTTTGGACGCCGTGAGCGAAACAGCGCCCATGGTGCGCCCGTGAAACGCGCCGTAGAACGCAATGATGTTCTGCCGCCTTGTGTGGTAACGCGCCAGCTTCAGCGCGCATTCGATCGCCTCGGCACCCGAATTGCCGTAATAAATTTTGTGTGGCCCGGGCATGGGTGCGATTTTCGATAGGCGCTCAGCGAGTTGCACCATGTGGTCGTAATAGAAGTCTGTTCCCGACATGTGAATGAGCTCGCCCGCCTGCTTCTGAATGGCTGCGACAACATCGGGATGGCAATGGCCGGTAGAAGTCACGGCGATGCCCGCGGAAAAATCGTAGAATTCGTTGCCGTCGACATCAGTAACGACAATACCCCGGCCGCTTTTGGCCACGAGCGGATAAGAGCGGGTGTAAGACGGCGAAATGTATTCCTTGTCGCCCGCTAGCACGCGCTCTGCATTTGGGCCGGGCAAGGCGGTCTTGATCTTAGGACCGAGGGCTGGAGTAATGGTTTTGGTGGTCATGGTTTCCTCCGGGAGCAGCCGTCAGTTGCCGGCCGCTGGTTGTCAGTGGACGCGATCTCGATCGCGGAGCTCTGGTTAAAGCACACGTCGGATCGAGACAGGACAGGCGGAGGCTGAAACTAATCGCTACCGAAGAGGTTGGGGCGCAGGTGCGAAGGTAGATTGGCCCGGTAGCGCCGCGGACATAACATATTTCGGCAAAGCTGGCAGTGCAGCCAGCACTCGGCAGCGGGTGAAGAGGAAAGACGCGAGTTGGGCTTCCGGCGCAGCATCGGACAAAGAGAACATTGCTGACTGATTATAGCTTGCAAACGATAACCAGCGGAACCCCCTTAATTTTGCGGTAGTGGCTCAGTTTGAAATTGTCATCCTGAGCAAGCCTCTTTTGCGCAGCGAGGGATCTGAGCGAGCCGGCGCGAAAAACTGTGTTCTTTGCGGCGCAGTAATCGCGCGCTTGGCTCGCTTCCTCTTCAATTTCAAACTAAGCCACTACCAGTTTCGCCGATTATTTCGTCCCTCCGCTGCCCGCTGACAGCAAGCCAAATGCTCCCACCCCGGTTGTAGTTCCGACGTAGACTTTGCCGTTGATGATCAAGGGAGTGATGAATTTGTTTCCCGCTCCGAACTGATCGCGGCCGCCGGACGCCTGGTTGGTGTTGTAGAGCTCTGCCAGCGTGATCGCATTGTAGGCGTGTAGCACCGCCGGATTGGTGTTTTCCGTAGCCCACAGAATGGCGTTCTTGTCCCCGTCGGAAGAGATACTCGGCGTCGCACCGGGATATCCGAAACTCGTCGTGGTCTGCGCCACCGGAGTTGTTTCCAGCTTGGCATCCTTGAATTGAAAGGCCATAATGGGGTCGCCGACCGAGCCGTAATAAAGTTTTCCGTCGAAGTACGCGGGCATCGCCCACATTCCTCCAGAAAGGGCTCCAGCCAGTTCCTGATAGATGTTATTGGTCGAAGGATTGTACTCGCCCATTGACTTTCGATTCACCAGGTAAAGATTGAGGTCTTTGCCCGCACCCGCCGCGAGTTGCCAGGTGTTTCCTGAAGAATCTTTCATATTCGGCAACAGCAGAGCACCGCCTGAACCGAAATCCACGTCGCCTTCGCTTTCCTGCGGCCCGTCATACATCTCGAAGTAATCGGCGACAGCGAGACCACCCTTGGTCGTGAGGCGAATGAAGGCATTG
>JASIEN010000515.1 GCA_030045935.1 Candidatus Sulfotelmatobacter sp. | reverse complement strand
GACATCGCTGATGGGCAAAGGGATCTCTACCAGAAGCCCTTCCCCATATACCATTTTGTTTTTGTCGCGGCCGGCAGCGGGAAGCACAAACGCCAGCAACAGAACCAGGAAAAACGGGGCAATGTGACTTCCAGTCAGCGAGGCGCGCAGGGTTCGGTTCCGTGCCGGGAAGTACACTCGATTCTCCATTCCACGGTCCCTCAGAGTTTCATCCGCGAAGCACAAGACTGTCAACTGTGAACCCGATCTTTACAGGGTCGCTGGAGGGATGAAGAAGCGCCAATCGACGACATTGCAAAAAATTTTTCAATTTCTCTTGAACTTTACTTGCACGGCGTAGTAGGATTCCGCCCCGGTACGGTGGTAGGACCGGCGAGTACGGTGAGCACGGTATTGCGAAATGCGCAGTGAACGTGCCTAAAATCGCTTCCTCCACAAAAGTACAGTACGAACTGCTTGAGTATGGCCCCGTATGATTTATGTCGTGTGCTCCATGTGGGGAGCAACACTTTCAACAAACAGTTTTGAACTGATCTTTGCCGAGGAGTCCGGCCATGCACGATTTCAGTTGTCCCCGTCTTCGCAAAGCATTTCACTCCGCCACGTCATTAACTGCAGCGAACCTGGTTCTGATGTTCGTAGCGCTTACCTGCAGTCAACCCGCAAACGCCATCCCCGCCTTCGCGCGCAAGTACGGATTGCGGTGTTCCGCCTGCCATGAAACCTGGCCGATCCTGAACAACTTCGGATTGAAGTTCCGGGACAATGGCTACCAGATTATGAACGATCGCGACGCTCCGATCTGGCAGAACCCGTCCTATTGGCCGATCACGTTCCGCATCACGCCGGTCTGGCATCGCGTCAGCGCGTCGAACGACGTCGACACCTACTCGACTACGGCACCAGGTGTGATTACGGGCACCGCGATCCAGCAAATTTCGTCCTCAGGCGTGGATCTAAGCGGCCTCGATTTCCATACCGGCGGCACGCTGGAGAAGAACATTTCGTTCTTCGTGCTCCCTTCTTCGGACCCGACCGCGGCCTTCCATTTTGAGACGGTCATGGCGCGCTTCGACAATCTTTTCGGCAGCCCTTGGCTCAATATCAAGCTGGGACGATTCGAGCTTAACAACCTGCTCTCTGAAAAGCGCATGGTCGGCTTGACAGACGAAGGCGGCATCTATCAGACATATCACTTCATCCCCGTCGCCGACGGCAACATCTTCGGCCAGATGGGCGACAACCAACTGGGCATCGAGTACGTGGGCCACTCCTATGACGACCGCACCCGAATTTCCGCGGCCCTTCTCGATTCCAACGATGGAAACGTGAACCTCACGCTTGGAGCCAACTCCTATAGCGGATTCTTTACGTTCGACCAGGCGATAGATACTGGGAAATGGGATGTCCAGCGCCTTGGAGCCTACGCCTTTGCCGGCGAGGCAGCTACTTACTACCGCACCTTGGGCGGCGTGCCGATCGCGGGTTCAGGAATTGGCAATAAGAGCTTTTACCGTATCGGTTTCACCGGGCAGTTCTACTTCGGCCCACACTTCGACCTGAACGTGGTCACGCAGCACGGCCAGGACAATGCGTGGTTCGGCCAGGGGTACGGCAATGCGGTCAATACCGACGGCAATGGAGGCACGCTTTGCTCTGGTCCTCCACTCACAAACTGCCTGGCCAACAACACACCTGGAACAACGCTGCCGATTGGATCGCAAGCCCCGGTCTGGAACGGCGTCACCTTCGAAGCCCGCTACGTTTACAGTCCGCAGTTGATCTTTATTGCCGACTACGAACTGGAAAAAATGTCGCAGCAGGCCGATGGTCCAGGCTTTACCGGCCTCAACCCCACCGGAGCGCCTGGCCCCTCCCCTTCAAATTTGGGAAATATCAACAACTACAATGCGTTGATCCGTTACAACCCCTTCATGACCAGCAGAGCCGGTTTGGCGATCCAGTTGGAATACACTCTGTTCCATCAGAATGGCACAGGACCGGTCTCGCCGATTACCGGGTTTAGCACCAGCACGAACAGCAACGAATTACTGTTCGCTCTGGACATCGATTACTAGAGCGCCGATTTCTTGAGGCTAATGAGGACAGATATGCGGACACGATTGCATAAGTGGTTCTTGCTACTGGGTGCGGCCGCTTTCTTTGCGCTGCCGTTGACTTCAAGAGCGCAGCTCACGACGGAAGATATAGCTTCGCGTGACAACATGGAAAGCCATGTCGCCGGTTACACCGGACATGTGCAGGACGCCGCCTACGACTACCGGCGTTATTGTGTTGGCTGTCACGGTGACATGGGGGACGCTAATGGCGAAGTCGCACAGTGGCTCCTGCCGCCCATGTGGCCCAAGCCGCGCAATTTTCAATTGGGAGTGTTCAAGTGCCGCTCCACGCCCACCGGAACTCTACCCACGGATGATGATCTGTTCAACGCCATCACCCGCGGGTTTGACCGTTCCGCCATGCCCATTTGGAACCAGTTCACCAAGTATCAACGCGCGAATCTGGTGGCATACGTGAAACACTTTTCGCCGCGCTTCGTAACCGAGAAACCCGGCACGCCCATCTCGATTCCTCCTGAACCGGAAGTGACTCCGGAGCGCATCAAGGCTGGACGCGAAGTTTTTGCCCGCGTGCAATGCTGGAAGTGCCACGGCGTACAGGGCATGGCCAACGGCCCCTCCGCCTCCACACTGCAAGATGACCTTGGCTTCCCGATCGCAGCGTTCAATTTCACCGACGGAACGCGCCCCAAATGTGGCGATACGGATGAAGACATTTACAGGATTTTCATGACCGGCCTGGATGGCACTCCGATGCCCTCATTTGCCGACAACATCAAACCGGATGAGGCTTGGGACCTGGTGTTTTACCTGCGCACGTTCATGCAGCAGCCCAGCAAGGCAAAAGAAATCGCCAAAACGCTGAATTTGAAGCCCGTAAGCGCCAATCCATAGCGACAACCATTGGGGTCGCAATCGCACCAGAACTGTTAGAGTCGAACACTCGCAGTTGGTAAGGGAGAGCAAGTTTATGAAAAGGCAAAGAAATTTCGTCGCCCTTGTGTCGACGATCGTTCTGCTATGTTGTGGCGCGCTGCTGCTCAATCAGAAGGTTAGCGCCGCCGGGGAAGGCAAGATCACCGGCAATGTCAAATTCGAAGGCGCCCCGCCGCACATGCGGGGGATCGACATGTCAAAAGATCCATGGTGCGTGAAGGCGAACGCGGACCATCCCCAGCATCTGGAAAACGTTGTGGTCGCCACGAATGGCGGTCTGGAGAATGTAGTTCTTTATATCGACGGCTGGAGCGGCGACGCTACCGTCGAAAAAACCGTGCCAGTTTTTGATCAGAAGAATTGTATGTATACACCTCACATACTCGGGCTCGACGTGAACCAGACCTTCAAGGTGACCACCAGCGATCAGACGGCGCATAACATTCACCCGCTGCCGAATCCGATGATCAATGTGGGCTGGAACCAGTCGCAGCCGCCGGGTGCACCGCCGATCGAGAAGAGCTGGAAAAACCCCGAGGTTATTCCGGTGCAGTGCAACATCCATCCCTGGATGCATGGATATTTCGTGGTCGTCAAAGGCCCGGTTGCGGTGACGGACGATAGCGGCAATTACACGATTGAGAATGTCCCGCCCGGAACTTATACGGTGAAGGCTTGGCATGAACCGGATACGACCCAGACCGCAAAGGTAACAGTGTCGGCGGGAGGGTCTGCCACTGCCAATTTTAGCTTTAACAAGTAAGGCGCATTAGTTTCGACCGCTGGGTCTTGTCAAAACCGGCTGCCGCTGTTGGCTGCGGCGGTCCCGAATCCGGCCGCTCTCCTGGCCAAAGGCGGAGCTATATGGCGAAGCTCGTAGCCGTAACTATTGTCGTTATTGCGATTCTTTCGGCCATCCCCATCATTACGCATACGTGGCCGGGCAATATCTCTGTCGGGCAGCCACAGGATATCTCGGTTCACGGCCACCTGATCGATGAGCAGTACAGCGACACGATGATTGAAGCCGGTGTCTCCTTCCTAGCGTCGCAAATTCTGCTTGCCTACTTTATCTGGAGGTACTCCAACTACAAGTCCGGCGACAAGATCAAGAAGTTTCCTGGCGGTGCGACCGGCCTTGTCGTCGCCGCATTCCTGCTGGTTGGAACGGAAGTTCTGGCGCTTGGCGTCCTCGGGTCAAAAGCGTGGGGCAGCATTTATTTCACTCCGCCTGCACCCGATGCGCTGGCAGTCCAGGCGCAAGCGGGACAGTTCGCCTTCTACTTCCGCTATCCCGGGCCGGACGGCAAATTTGGCCCGCTCCATCCCGAGCTGATCAACGAGGCCAACGCCAATTTCTTTGGCTTGGATACGACCAATGACCAGGATTCTAAAGACGATATTGTTACGGCCGAAATGGCAATTCCGGTCAATCGGGAAATCTATCTGCTGTTGCACTCCAAGGACATGGACCATGCCTTCTATGTGCCTGAGCTGCGTATTCACCAGGACATCGTCCCAGGTCTAGATTTGTCTGTGCATTTCACCGCGACGAAGATTGGAAAGTACGAAATCGTCTGCACTCAGCTTTGTGGCCTTGGCCACTACAACATGAAAGCGTATCTGGAAGTCATGTCGCCGGACGATTTTGATAAGTGGTTAAAGCAGGAGGCCGCGTTGCAGTAGTTAGAGCATTTTTCAAAAATCGGCTTTGGGTAGGGCACGGCTTTCAGCCGTGCGCGAATTGCCCGTATACGAATCGCCGTGTACGAATTGCCGTGTAAGAGCGGCGCTTCAGCGCCGCGTCAACGCATTAGAACAGAGTGGGGGCTTTAGCCCCGCATAGAACAAGTTTCGTATCAAGGCAGCACGGCTTTCAGCCGTGCCGAAGAGAAGCAGAAAAGAAACGCGGCTTTAGCCCCGGCGGTTTTGATTCTTCCAAAACATCTCTTCTAAGAGATGAGGTGAACACAATGCACGATATGTCGGCTCATGCAGTGCATGGAGCTCCCACCAGTTTTATCCGGAAGCATATTTTCAGTACCGACCACAAAGTCATCGGCAGGCAGTATTACGACCTGGCGCTGGTGGCTGTGTTCGTTGGCATGGTGCTCTCCTGGATCATGCGTTTGCACCTGGGCTGGAATAATCTGGCGATCCCTGGACTGCACTTTCTCTCGAAGACGGGCGCTCCCGGCGATGTCATGACCCCCGAGTATTACCTGCAGTTGATGACCATGCACGGCACGATCATGGTCTTCTTTGTGCTCACCACCGCACCTTTCGCGGGTTTTGGTAATTTCTTTCTGCCTATTCAGGCGGGCGCGGAAGACATGCCCTTCCCGCATTTCAACATGATGTCGTTCTGGGTCACGTTCTCCGGCTTTGTCGTCCTGATCGCTTCATTCTTTGTCTCTGACGGCCCAACCCTCGGCGGCTGGACGCAGTATGCGCCGCTCAGCGCAGCCGGAGCAGTAGGCGGTCCCGGACAAGGCTGGGGCGTTATTCTTTGGGCCTCTTCTATTGCGCTCTTCTGCATTGGGCAGTTATTGGGCGGGCTGAACTTTATCACTACCACGCTCGACATGCGCTGCAAAGGCATGTCGCTGCTGCGCCTGCCCCTCAGCGCCTGGGCTTGGTTCATCACTTCGGTCATGGGATTGG
The DNA here is from genome assembly GCA_030045935.1 of Candidatus Sulfotelmatobacter sp. Taxonomy (GTDB): domain Bacteria; phylum Acidobacteriota; class Terriglobia; order Terriglobales; family Acidobacteriaceae; genus Sulfotelmatobacter. The sequence goes on along the minus strand of JASIEN010000515.1, from coordinate 83 downwards.
GTGCATTCGCCGTCCTCATGCCGGCCTGCATCTTGCTGATCCTCGACCATGTCGCCGGCACCAGCTTCTTTGTGCCAGGAGGC
>JASIEN010000514.1 GCA_030045935.1 Candidatus Sulfotelmatobacter sp. | reverse complement strand
AGAATCTGACGGCCTAAACCATCCGTGCCCAAGTTGCGACCCGTAAGCGCGGGGCCGAAATTGCCGCTGCGGTACGCCAGCGTCGGAACGGTAGTGGTGACGTTATTGGTGATCACCGTTTCACGGAACTGTTCAAAGCTAAAGAAGAAAAACGTCTTGTCTCGACCGTTGTAGTGGGGGAGCATTACCGGCCCGCCAAGCGTGAACCCGTAATCGTTTCTGCGCTCTCGCGGGCGCAATAAGCCGCCGTTGCCGTTATTGGTAAATGGCGTTCCGGCATTCAGCGCTTCATTCACGAAGTATTCGTAGGCGCTTCCGTGAAATTGATTCGTGCCGGACTTCATGGTGACGTTGAATAATCCGCCGCCCACCTGTCCGAATTCCGCCGCAAAGTTGCTGGTTTCGACGGCGAATTCCTGAATCGCATCCACGCTGGGCTGGACCTCCGACTGCTGCACGTACCAGCCGTTGGTTGCATCCTGGCCCTCGATGTGCATGGTTTGCGTATTCGCGGGGTTTCCGTTGATGCGAATATCGACGTCGGGGGAATAGGTGCTTCCGGGCAGCAATTGCACAACCGCGTACGGATTGCGCAAGCCGGCTTGGCCCGCATTGGCTCCGATGCCCATCACCGGCAGGCTGTCCATCGTGCTTATCGCGACGTTATGGCTCAACTCGCCGCTTTCGGTTTTTAGCAGCGGCGCGGCCTCGGTGACTGTTACCGATTCGGTATTGGAGCCGACCTCCAGCGCAATATCCACGCGATAGACCTGCGCGACCTCCACGATGACGTTTTTCCGGACGTACTTCTTGAATCCCGGCACTGTCGCGGAAAGCTCGTATTGTCCGGCGGGCAGTTGCGCAAGCGTGTAGTTCCCGGTGGCGGAAGTGCCAGCCTGATACACGGCGCCGGTCTCCACATTTTTAATTTCGACGGGCGCGGAGGCGACCACCGCTCCAGCGGGATCGGTAACCGTTCCCGTGATTGTTCCGCGGTCGCTTTGCGCAAAAATCGCGCCAACTAGAGCAAGAAAAACCATCGGGATTGAAAATGTTTTCACTAGATCTCCTTTTGAACAAGACACCATCGGACAAATCTAGACCGCCGAAGGTCCGTTGTCAAGGGGCGAAATTCGCCCTTTTTGTTCCAGAGTTGCATGCAAATTCGTTCAAGAGTTGCATGCAGAAAGCACGCTATTTGTGGGTGAAGGTCAGAGCGATCAACCGTAGGGCACGGACAAGCTAAGGTCGTTGACAACAACGAACCCTTGGAGTAGACTACTTCCAAAGTCTCGTTGAAGGGGGCGTTTGGACCAAGTCCATTTGAGCCGGTGCGTTGTACCCGCGAATCCTGTTTTCGCCCGCGCCCGGCGGTCTATGCGCTCTCCAGCGTCACAAATCGATTTCCGATTAATTGATTTTCAAGTGAGGGAGTTAATCGTATGCGCTTCACGGCAATTGCACTGAGCTTTTTCCTGGTCACGGGTACCGTCCTGGCTCAAGCCGGGGGCACGATCACGGGCACGGTGACCGATCCCGCGGGAGCGGTAGTCGCCAACGCCGCGGTCGAAGCCACAAACACCGCAACCAATGCCAGGTATCCGGTAGCGACTTCGACTACCGGAAATTACACCACGACCGAGTTGCCCCCGGGCATCTACCAACTGGCGGTTACCGCGCCCGGCTTCAAGAAATTTGTCCGGGCGGGCCTGGAGGTGCAGGCGGCGCAAACCATTCGTGTGGACGCCGCGCTAGAGGTCGGCAGCGCAACCGAGTCGGTCACCGTCGCCGCGGCGGCCCCCTTGCTCAAAACGGAAAGCGGCGAGTTAAGCGAGACTGTCTCCACGGAGTCCATGGACCAGTTGCCGGTACTCCAAGTCGGCGGGGACAATTCCGGCATTCGCAACCCGTACGCGGGAACGGAACTGCTGCCCGGGGCGCTGGCTTTAGGTCCGAACTTCAACAACCTGGGAATCTATGTGCATATCAACGGCAACCCCTACGCGTCGGAAACAGGGCTGGTTGAAGGCATGGACAACACCAACATCATGGCGCAAGAATCCCAGCAGGAAAACGCGCCCAGCGAGGACTCCATCCAGGAGTTCACCATTCAGACCAGCAACTACTCGGCCGAGTACGGGCAAACCGGCGGCGCGGTGGTGAACATGGTCATGAAGTCGGGCACGAACCAATTCCATGGCAGCCTCTACGAGTACTTGCAGAATGCGGATTTGAACGGCGGAGTGCCGTTCACAAATAACGGCAACGGCCAATTGTCGCGCCCTCAGACAACGCGTAACGACTATGGCTTGACTCTGGGCGGGCCGATATGGATACCCAAAGTCTACAATGGCCGCAACCGTACGTTTTTCTTTTTTGGCTGGGAGGAGTACATTCAGAACAATAACTACCTGCCATCCCCGATCACAATTCCCACGGCGGCGTATCAGGCCGGAAATTTCAGCGCCGCCATCCCAGCCGCGGGGAATCACGTTCTCGGAACCGATCCCACCGGCGCCACCATCTACGCCAATGAGATCTTCGACCCCGCTACCCGGCAAACCGTGAATGGACAGGTGGTTACCAGTCCGTTTCCGAACAACACCATCCCGGCGACCCGGTTCGATCCGGTTTCTCTGAAGATGCAGGCTCTGTACCCGGCGCCGATCTGCGTCGCAGGCGGCGTATGCAATACCGGGAGCGTCATCAATAATTTCCAGAATACCGAGTATCTACACCGGACGACCCAGATTCCCTCGCTTAAACTCGACCAGATCATTGGCACCAAAGACAAGCTTTCCTTCTACTGGAGCAAGACGGGCAGCTATTGCCTGACCTGCTACGGCGAGGACGGCCTGCCTCAACCCATTTCCGACACGTTCGGCGCGGGGATTTACTCGAATGCAGAACGCCTGAACTACGATCACACCATCACGCCAACGATTCTGTTGCATTTAGGCGTTGGATTCAACCGCGACGATCTGGGACGTCCGTCCGTGACCCCGCAATACAATGTCTGCCCCTCCGTGGGCCTGTGCAGCCAGGCGTTCACGGGTCTGACGACTTTTCCCGACGTCACCGGCCTCTCCAATACCCTTGGCGGCGGCGCCACGTATTTGGGGCCTCCCGCGCGCGCCGACGACCTTTTTTCGGCTTTCAACAACATTGCCAGCCTGACCTGGGTCAAGGGTAATCACACCTACAAGTTCGGGGGGAGCCTGAACTTGCAGGGATTCTACGAAACGGGCCGCCCGCAAGAATCGTTTGCCTTCTCCGCCGCGGAAACCGCCGAACCCTACTTGTCGACGATTACGGCTGGGGCCGGCGCCGCGGCGGTCGGCGCGTACAGCCTGGGCTTCCCCTATGCGAGCTTTCTGCTGGGCGCGGTGGATCACGCCAACATCGATCCTACCTACGACGCGCGCTACGGGAAATATCAATTGGCGTTCTACGCGCAAGATAGCTGGAAAATAACGCCAAGGTTCACCCTGGACTACGGCCTGCGCTACGACTACTCGACCTATTACACGGAGCAATACGGCCGTTCGCCGCAATTCGACCCGACGCTTCCCAACCCCGCCGCCGGAGGCGAGCCCGGAGCGACGATTTATCAGGCCACCTGCCACTGCGCATTCGCTCACAACTATCCCTTGGCCTTCGGGCCGCGGCTCGGCTTTGCGTATCAGGCGGCGAAGAAGACGGTGCTTCGCGGCGGCTTCGGCATCGTCTATTCCGGCGTGGGCGCGGGCGCTTTATTCGGAGGCGTTTCCGGTAACGCCACCGCCAGCAATCCTTTCGGCCCGACCGTTCCCGGCGAGGGAATCATGACCTGGGGCCAGGGCGTGACGATCGGTGGCCAGCCCCTCACGGCCGCTCAGATCGCGTGGCCGAATTTGAGCTCCGGCTACTATCCGATCGGCGGAGTAGTTCCCGGCACCGGCCCACAATATATGGATCAGAACGCCGGAAGACCGGTCCGGCAGTACCAATATAGCTTCACCGTGCAGCGCGAGATCGCTCCCAATCTGGTGGCCGACGCATCGTATGTCGGCAACCGCGGAGTCTGGTGGCCGACCTATAACGACACGAGCGGGGCCATGGAGAATTTCAATTACCTCACCCC
>JASIEN010000513.1 GCA_030045935.1 Candidatus Sulfotelmatobacter sp. | reverse complement strand
AAAACCAGAGGTGCCGATTTGTGTGTTGGGGCCGCTGAACCCGTGACGATTGAGTACATTAAACACCTGAAAAAATAGTCGTAGCTGATAGCGTTCGCCGAACGTCTGCGCCTTGCTTACCCCAAGGTCCTCGGCCGCGAACCCTGGATTCCGAAGCCCCGCAAGGTAGCCGGGCGCGTCGCCGAATTCTCCATTGGGCGGGTTCACAAAGCACGCCGGGTTGAAATAGTCTCCACTGACCGGCGCGTGCGGGTGCTCGTCGAAGTCACAACCCGGAACAATGTCCGAGTACACATTCGTGATGCCTGGATAGTACACATTGGCCGGGATCCGAATCGGCATTCCGCTCGCATAGTGAAAATCTCCGCTGATCGTCCATCCGCCCACCAACCCGTTGACCACAGGGCTTTCGTTGGTGAGCAAGGCTCTTCCACGACCAAAAGGCAGCTCGTACAGAGCGTAACCTTTTGCGACGTTTGTCTGGTCGAAGTCGGAAATCGTGTGCCTCTCATGCTGGAGGTTATAGACGTCCTGCAGTGGCCCGGCGTAGTACAAATCTTCGAAGGCTGTATCGGTGTCCCCGTGGGAGGACGACAGGTTGTAACCCGCCAGAAGTGATAATCCGTGGGTTGTCTGTTTCTTCACCGAGATCTGCAGCGATTGATAATCGGTATTTCCTCGCGGCGAACCGACAAAATAAAGCGGCCCGTAGGTCAGGGCGACATTTGGGAACGGCGCCACCGAGGCCCAGCCAGGCCCGGTAAAACCGGGTTTGGTGACCGTGGCATACTGCAGGCCTTCTTGCACAATAGCTGTGTATGCAGACAACACTGGTTGGTTCGCGTCGACATATCCGCTTTCAAGATGGTAGCCGTGGTTTTGAAGAACATTGGCGTCAACCATTACCCCTCGGCCAATTTCGCGTTGCACTCCGGCAGACCATGCCTGGACATTGCCCAACTCCAGCATGCGAGGATCGATCGAGACCATGCCATATTCAGTGAAATTGGGATTCTCGCCGATATTCACTGCCTTGCCTGGATAACCAGCGTCCCAGCCGAAGGGCGTCAGCACTTGGTTGTTCAGCACGAAACCTGGATTGAAGCCATACGGGATTCCGCTGTAGGTGTTTAAATTCAGCGGAACGTAGAAGACTCCGAACGACGCCCGCGCCACAGTCTTCGGCGTGATCTGGTATGCCCCGCCGAGCAGTCCGGAAAAATTGTGATAGTACTGTTTGGTCTCGAACGAATCACCCCCGTCGTTGGCGAATACCAGAGCTCCCGGCTGGCCGGTAACGGGATTCATCGCGGTGGGATCGAAGTTCGACCAATGGCCATATTTCTCGTGGTAGCGGCCGTTGAAATCCCAGCGTAGATTCGCGTTCAGCGTAAATCGAGATGTGAGCCTGATGTTGTCTTGCGCGAACAATGACACCGACTTGCGTCTTCCATAAGTATTGTTGGGTTCGCTGACCAACGCCTGGTTCACATCTCCCAACAAGAAGCTGGCGAAACCAAACCCAGCATTTGGTCCGAAGCTGCCTGCAGTTTGTGCCGGATCGAAGATGAATGTGGGCACTCCGTAGTCGCCGTGTGAGTTGAATTGCTGCGCCCGGAATTCGGCGCCGAATTTGTACGTGTGGCGACCGCGAATCCAGGAGAGCGTGTCGTCGTAGATGAAGGTGTTCGCCGCGTAGAAGTCGTTGAACTGGCTACCCAGCTGAGTCTCGTCAATGGGGAGACCGTCCACGTATGTCTGGTCCGTGCTATTGATGCCCTGAAATTTGATGATGGGAAAATTTCCTGCGCCAAAATCGCCCAATCCCAGCATGGTTGGCCAGTCGCCCTCACGCGACCGCGCTTCGCTCGGAACGCGGAAGCGGTTGAATGTAACGCTAAGAACATTCAGCAGTGCGCCCGAGACGGCCCAGGAATCGCGAGCTCGCAGCGAAGGGGCCGTTGTATTGTGGTCGTACGCATTGGCCATGGGCCCGCCATCTGAAGATCCGGCTGACCAGATCCCGCCCTGATTCGAAAGCAGGCGCGGAATATACGCGTAAATGAACGATCCATCCAGACGGTGTTTCGCTGTGACGTTGTAATCAAGCTTCACACTGTATTCATTGCTTTCGTACCATGTGGCCGGGCTGTTGAGAGGCAGTGCATTGTTATTCGTGAGAGCAGGCGCAAGCGGTTGGTAGTATTTTTCGTACAGGCCAACAATCCTCTGAGAAACTGTGCTGATGCGTGAGGCAGGAATGATGTTTCCCGGAAACGCATCCCCAGTCTGCGGATCAATAATTGCGCCCTTGTAGACAGTCTGGCCTGCACTGTCGGTTCCAAGCACGACCGACCTATCTAGAAGTGCGCTGAAGTTGCCGTTCAGAAAAGCCGTCGTAGGAACGGTCGAGGAAAGCGCTCCGATTCCGTCGTTGGCAAAGGTATAGCGCTCCCAAGCCCCGTAGAAAAACAGCTTATCCTTCTTAATCGGACCACCAAAGCTGGCGCCATAGTCATACAAGCTGTCAGCCGGCTTACCGAAGCCACGCTGACAACTCGCGGTCTGCGACGGATCGCCGCCAGCGGCATTGAGGCACACTGACTCGTTATAGATTTCTCCCCATGATCTCGCGTCGAACGCCTCATTATGCATGTAATAGACGCCGCTGCCATGCCAGGCATTCGTTCCAGACTTCATTTCATAACGAAACACGCCGCCGCCGGTGCGCCCATCATCGGCGCTGATGCCGGCACTCGTGACTTGAAATTCCTGCACGGCTTCCATCGGAGGACTGGATTCACTGAGATAACCGCCAATCTGTGACACCGCCGAAGTGCCGTCAATCATGACCTCTTTGGTGGCGGCCAGGCTGCCATTAATGTGCGATGCGAAATCTTTGTCCGCTGGGTTGGGGCCGTTGCCTTCCACACCGGGTACATAGTCAAACATAAAAGTCGCGAGATTCCGGCCACCTTGCACATTGAGAGGCAACTCGCTGACTGCGGCATTGCCCAAATTCGTTGAGATTGACGACGTCTCTGTTTGAAGTTGTGGCGTATCCGCGATAACGTTGATGGTGTCGTTCTTTGCGCCAACGGTGAGGACGATGTTAATGTCAGTCGCCTGACTGATCGCAAGATCAAGACCCAAACGGTGGTACTGCTTGAACCCATCCTTCGAACAGGCAATTGTGTATCGACCGATGGCCAGGTTCAAGAACGTGAAACGACCACCCGCGTCGCTCATGGTAGCGGACTGGAGATTATTGGTCACAGTCGTCACCACGACCTGCGCACCTGGGACTAGCGCGCCGCTCACATCTTTGACAGTGCCGCTGATCGTGGCACGGTCGGATTGCGCGAACACTTCCTGGGCGCTGGAAAAAAACACCAGGAAAAGTGCGAACCACACTTTCATCTAAACCCCGCAATCCCACTGATGCGGACGGGCAAGGCAAATACCGGAGGGCTCCGCCGTCTGTATTTAGAAAGTAGAGAAAGCGTACACGATTATTGCCAGGTTTGCATCTCATGCCACAACCGAATCTCTGCCAGCAAGCTGCAAGCCGGTCACAAGACCCTCACTTGCGCGTGTATACACGCACATAGTCCACCAGCATGCGCTGCGGGAAAACACTGGAATCGCCCGGGCGGCCCGAAAAATCTCCGCCTACCGCCAAATTCAACAACAGAAAAAATGCGCGGTCATACACCCACGGTTTCCCATCCGGTAGGTCGGCCGGGGTTCGCGTGGCGAAAAGCTTTTCATCCACATAGAAACGCACCACTTGCGGCTCCCACTCTACGGCGAAAACGTGGAAGGAATCACTGAACCGTCCCCTCGGCAGCTGATAGGCGGCGGTTAAGGGGTTCGCACCAGAATATCCCGGACCATGCAGGCTACCTTCGATGGTGTCTGCTCCGGAACCGCTGCTTTCCATAACATCGATTTCACCGCAAGCCGGCCAACCCGCGACGGGATAGTCATCACCCAGCATCCAAAACGCAGGCCATGCGCCTTGCCCTGATGGAATCTGAATTCGCGCCTCGAATCTGCCATAGCGCTGACTAAAATGTCCCTGGGTCTTGAGGCGCGCCGACGTGTAGTCGCGCTGAACTCCATCCGGGCCAATGAACTTTTCTTTGGTTGCTTCGATTACTAGGTTGCCGTTCTCAACGTGAACGTTTTTGCTGCGAGGAGTGTAGTATTCGAGTTCATGATTGCCCCAGCCACTTCCGCCAGTCTCAACTGTCCACTTGGTTGGATCGGGTGCCGAACCGTTGGGACCATTAAACTCGTCGTTCCAGGTGAGAACCCACCCGGAGGTCGGCGGTATGCTCGCTGCCTTCTGGGTTGCTCCATACTTCAGAGTAGAAACAACAAGAATTAAACAGAGCCACGGCAATCTTTGGCAGGTCTGCAAGAGAAAGTTCACTGCGTTTGTGAGGTCGACTTGAGCTGGCGGACTACAGTCCCCACCCAAGCAGACTCAATCACGAGACTAAAGTCTATCGAGCCTGCGCGGAATCCCTAGATTTTGGATTGTTTCGCTACCACTTTGGAGGTATTGCAGGTAGTTAACCTGGCGCTCCAAGAACTCAATCGACAAGGACTTTCGACTACCACAAAAGAGGTATGCGTTGCCAAGTCTTCAGTGGTAGTAAAAAAACACCGCATTTCGTGATGTGTTTTTGCTTCCCACGCCCCATATTGTTCGGCACCCGGGAGATGGGCCAGTCCGTGACGGAGAATCTGTCGATGAAAAGCATTGATCTTCCAGAAGCACTTAGCCCGTGCGTAAGAACTTTTCTCGAAATTTTGTGCAGTGAACTCAATGGGCCAGATGGGGCTGAATCGCGGGGGTTTGTTTCCCGCGCAGTTAAACGACCGCAAACAGCGGCTCAGTGTGCGCCCGACGGCGATCGCGATCGGTATGAGATGCCTGTGTTTGCGGCGAGCACTTAATCGGGGGGCTTGAACATGGTGGAGTTGTCGTGAGACGAGCCTGGCTTCCCGACAACACAAATGAGGCGGTCCGGGAAAACGGGGGTTTTGATTCGCAGAGTTTCCTTACACGCCCTAGGTTCCGGCGGATAGAAGATGGGCGGCAATATTTCGCCGAAGAGCGACCGTGTCGGGTGGGTCGTAACTGGCAAGATTGCGCAAGGTGTCGATATTCTTACGCAATGCGCCGCCGGAGCATGCGCCGATCACGGCCCGCGACGAGACTTCGATGCGATCCATGGCTTCGCAGAGCAGCACTGCACACATGTCGGAAGCGTTCGCCCCTTTGCCGGACGCCGCGAGCTTGCGGCTGCGGAGCAGGCTCGACTCCATGGCCAGCACTTCCATAACAATGTCGGAAATGCTCATGACAACTTCCTGTTGCTTCTCCAGTTCGGCGCCGTATTTTTGATACGCAATTCCGATCATCAACAGTGCGATCTGTTTCGCGTTGTGCACAAGCCGTTGCGTTTCTTCGAGGCCGTCAGAGCCGGCGGCTTCTCCGCTTTCGGCAAACGCCGTTTTCACGGCCGGCATAAGCGCTAACTGCCCGCGGGAAGCGCGTTTCAGGAGCATACCGGTGATGAGAAGGCGGTTAATCTCGTTCGTCCCTTCGAAAATGCGATTGATTCGCGAATCGCGATAGGCACGCTCGACAGCGTAATCCTGATGGTAGCCGTACCCGCCGTGGATCTGCACTCCTTCATCGACCACATAGTCCAGCATTTCGGAGGCATACACCTTGATCATCGAGCACTCGGCCGCGTACTCTTCGAGAGCCTGCAGCTGGCTTCGGGCGTCTGTGAGCCCATTTGGCGCAGTCTGCAATCGGCTCTGAATGAGGCCCACTACGCGCCACACCATGGATTCCACCGCGTACAAGCGAATGGCTATTTCAGCCAATTTGTGCTGAATAGCACCGAACTCGGCAATGGCCGACCCGAATGCTTTCCGTTCCTTGGCGTATTTCAGGCAGATGGCGAACACATTTTTCGCTCCGCCAACCGCGGCGGGGCCCAGTTTAAGCCTGCCGATGTTCAGAATGTTGAAAGCAATCACATGCCCCCGGCCAATTTCTCCGAGCACGTTCTCAACCGGAACCTTCACATTGTCGAAATACACGGCAGTGGTCGAGCTTCCTTTGATGCCCATCTTGTGTTCTTCTGCGCCACTGCTCACGCCAGGAAAGCTGCGTTCCACTAGAAAAGCCGTGAATTTTTCGCCGCCCACTTTCGCAAAGACGGTGTACAGATCGGCTGCGCCACCATTGGTGATCCACATTTTCTGCCCGTTCAGAATGTAGTATTTGCCGTCGGCGCTCAGGTCGGCGCGCGTACGAGCAGCCAGCGCATCGGAACCGGCGAGCGGTTCGGTGAGAGCATAAGCGGCCAGGATTTCCACGTTGGCCAGCCGCGGAAGATATTTTTTCTTCTGTTCTTCGTTGCCGAAGAAAAGGACCGGCAGCGTGCCGATGCCGGTGTGCGCCGAGAACCACGATCCGTAAGATGGGTCTTTCGCCATGTGCTCGCCCGCGATCATCATCGATGGCAGGTCCATCTCCATCCCGCCAAAACGCTCAGGAATAGCGATCGCCGTCAGTCCCAGAGCCGCAGACTTGCGCAGCACCTCGAGCGCGATTCCTGGCTTTTGCTGACGGATCGCCTCCAGATGCGGTTCGACTTCGTTTTTCCAGAACTCGTCGACCGTGCGGCCGATGGCGAGATGTTCCTCATTGAGATCTTCGGCTGTGAAAACTTCCTCGGCCTGACGATCTTCGATCAGGAATGCACCACCAGCCTGCACAGATGTGGCTGTAGCAGTGGTCATAATGTTCCTCAACAGTGAACTTTAAGAATCTCATCCGAAATTGTGTTAGTCTATATCAGATATTAGTAGCTAACGTCAATGAGAAGCAGCGGTTGATCACTCGATCATCCGGCGTTCAGGCGCGGTAATCTCACAGTTTTGTATTTGCTACCATCGAAGTGCACGAAAAACGAAACTGACCCCGCCGGCAGATCCTGCAAAGATCAGGAGAGAGATAGACCATGGTTCATGCAAACACCGTATTACATCGGGGCCGAAACCACAGGCGCTTGACCACGCGAAGCGTGCCCATGCGGGTCGAAGAGATTCCCGGGCTGCGCGAGCGCAAGAAGGCCCGCCTCCGCCAACAGATTATCGACACAGCGATCCGATTGTTCCGCAAACAGGGCTATGAGAAGACGCGGGTCGATGACATCGTTAAGATTCTTGAGATTAGCCAGCCGACATTCTTCCGGTATTTTCCCAGCAAGGACGCTGTTCTGCGCGATGTCGGGCAACGCGGCTTCGAATGCATCACTGAGCGGCTCAAATCGGAACTGTCATCGAAGGCAACCACAGAGGAGCGGTTGCGCCGGCTCTATCACAGCATGGCCGTCGAGGCGGAAGCCGATCGGCCGCTATGGCAGGCGGTAGTGCTTTCAGGCGCGATGGATGCGGTGCGTTCTCCAGAGGTGCGCGGAGCGGAGTGTATTGTGGCTGGTCTGCTGCGGGAGATTCTGGTGCAAGGCCAGAAGCGCGGCGAGATTACCGGCAAGTTTCCGGTTGTCCATCTCGCCGAGTTTATGGAGGCGCTTTACCATACGGTGGTCCGCCAGTGGAGCGTCGATCTCACCGGACCTCACAAACTGACCGAGCGCGTCGATAGCGCGGTCGAGTTTTTCCTACGTGGAGTCAAAGCCTAGGCGAGCTCAGGGCTCAGTACGATGAAAGCCGCCGTCCTGCACGAATTCAAGAACCCACTTTCACTCGAGGAAGTTGAGCGGCCCCGTCCCGCCGCGGGGGAAGTGCTCATCCAGGTAGAAGCCTGCGGCGCTTGCCATTCCGATGTGCACGTTGCCGACGGCGACTGGACGCAACTGGCCGGTGTCGTGAAGAAGCCGCTGATTCCAGGTCACGAAATTGCCGGCAGGATCGTCGAGACAGGCGAGGGCGTTGCCGACCTGCGCGTCGGCGACCGCGTCGGAGTAGCGTGGCTTCATTGGACCTGCGGTGAATGCGAGTTCTGCCACGAAGGAAATGAGAATCTTTGCAGCCGCCAGAAAATTACCGGAGTTAGCGTAGATGGGGGCTATGCGGAATTCCTGAAAGCTCCGGCGACTCACGCCGTCAAAATTCCGGATGCTCTTTCCGCCGTAGTAGCCGCGCCGCTCTTTTGCGCCGGACTGACCGTCTATCGCGCGCTGAAAAGTGCGGGCAACATACGGGGACATCGCCTTGCGGTTTTCGGCGTGGGCGGATTAGGGCACCTTGCCGTACAACTTGGCCGGGCTTTTGGAGCGCAGGTGACTGCAGTCGACGTCTCCGAAGACAAACTGGAACTGGCCAGGTCTCTGGGCG
>JASIEN010000512.1 GCA_030045935.1 Candidatus Sulfotelmatobacter sp. | reverse complement strand
TCAATTAACGCGTTCAGAGGCAAGGCCTGGGGGCCGCGGAACAGCAGCCCGGTTTGGCTGAGATTGTCGATGCAGCCCTCGAACCATGTGCTGGTATGGTTCACCCGGTAGCGAACCGGAGAGTCGAGCTTCAAGCGGCGGGCGCGGGGCGTCCAACTGGGACGCTTTTCGCGCGTGTGGGAGCGACGAACAATGGTTTCAGGCTTGGCATGCTCCACCCGCTCGGTGCGGCGCATGGTGGCCCAATCGTACTTATATTCGGCGGCACACAGCAGGCATACCTGGTAATAGTCGCCATCAGCGCCCCGACGTGGCCAGGAAAACTCATGAGAACAGCGGCCGAGCATAAGAACATCCATCAATTTCTTTTGCGGCATGGCAGTTACTTCCGGACCTTGGAGCGCCCGAAGCTCATCATCGCGCGGAGTACCATTTTTGGATAGGTTACTTCCGTGCCAAGGTATCCAGCGGGAATGCGTAAGGCACATGGATTCAAACCATTAGGCTGTGGATAAGAAATAACGAAGTGGGTACGCGCGGGTGCCTGGAGGAGTTTCTCGAAAGTGGATCGACCTCACGCTTGGCTGAGCAGTGGGGGAATCGACGAGGGATACATGTATCATCGCTGAATGGAGCGCAGGGAAAATGTGGGCGCTTTCATCCTGGCTGGCGGAAAGAGCACTCGCATGGGACGAGATAAGGCGTTCGTGGAGTTCGAGGGGAGGACGCTGCTGGAACGCGCGATTGAATTGGCTCGCTCGGCTGCGTCAGAATTTCGCATTGTGGGAAGCCGCGAAAAGTTTTCCGGGTATGCTCCAATCGTTGAAGATGTTTTTCGCGAATGCGGGCCGCTGGGCGGAATCCATGCAGCATTGCGAAGTTCCTCCACAGAGCTTAACTTGATTTTGGCTGTGGACATGCCCTTTATGAAACCAACGTTTTTGCAGTATTTGATCGACCTGGCGCAAAAGGATTGCGAGGCTTGTGTGACGCTTCCTCGCGGAGCGGCTGGGTGGCAGCCTTTGTGCGCGGTTTATCGCCGCGAATTTGTCACCGAGGCGGAGAAAGCCTTACGTGCGAGGCGATATAAAATTGATCCATTGTTTGCTCTGGTGCGGACGCGAGTGATTCAGCAGGAAGAACTGGAAGCCGGCGGATTCTCAGAGTCTATGTTTCGCAATTTGAACGCGCCCGAAGACGTCGAGTCAGCGGAAAACGGGCGCTAATATTAATTGGATCAGCGGCGGCTAAGCCGCGCCATTGCAAGACCGAGGTTCAAGATCCTTTTCGCGGGTTTCACAACGATCTCAGGATATGAGCGCTAGCGCACAATCGACAGCCCAGTCAGCAAGCCGTCCCTACATCGAATTTCTCGAAGTGTCGAAGACTTTCGGCGACAACGTGGTGCTCGACCGCGTCAGCTTTAATGTGATGCCGGGCGAGACGGTTTGCATTCTGGGACGCAGCGGAGTCGGCAAGTCGGTTTCGTTGGAGTTGCTCATGGGTTTCCTTAAGGCCGACTCAGGCCGAGTGATTGCTGCGGGCGAGGACATCACCAATTTTACCGAAGAACAGTTGGAGATCGTGCACAAGAAAGTCACGATGGTTTTTCAGAATGGGGCTCTGTTCGACTCGCTTACGGTTGGCGAGAATGTTGCTTTCCCCTTGCGTGAAGGGGGTGGGCTGACCGAACAGCAAATCTACGAGATTGTCGACGGGCTGCTGAAGATGGTCGGGGTGGAGGAGATGCGTGACCTGCTGCCCTCCGATCTCTCGACCGGCATGAAGCGATCGGTGGCGATTGCTCGGGCGCTGGCGGCGCGGCCGGAATGCATTCTGTATGACGAGCCGACCACCATGGTCGATCCATTGATGGCTCAATTGCTGGGTGATCTGATCAAACGACTCAAGATTCAACTGAATCTGACCAGCATCGTGGTGACGCATGACATGCGCCTGGCCCAGAAACTGGCCGACCGTGTGGTTTTTCTGAGCGAGGCGAAAGCGATTTTCTTTGGGACATATAAGGAATTGGAAAAATCGAAAGAACCGATTGTGCAGGACTTTTTGCAGCTTGATGAATTGCAAGTTAAGTGTACGTAGTTGGTGTGAGCTCGGTCAGCGACGGGACACCGCCGGACTCTTCGGCGTTCGCCTCAGGACAGTCATCCAGGCCGGAGGTCGGTGCTCTGATCACCGTGCGCCTTTTCTGAATAACCTTCACAGCTCAGAACCGGCAGACTCGGGTATTTTGGAAATCGTTTGTCGCTAAACGAGAGCTGGCATTGCAGGAACGTGGAATTGCGGCTTGAGGTGATCAGCCGTGCGTGAACGCAGTTTGCGCACAGGCCGGGCGCACTCGCAGCAGTTGCTTTCGGCTCTGATTTCAAAATCCCTGCCGTACCAACTCTTCCACCGTCAGCGAACTCTCGGGTTCTTCACGTGTCATCATTTTCTCCACGTACTTGGCAATAAGGTCGGCCTCCAGGTTAACGGCATCGCCGGGTTTAATGGAATTCAAGTTTGTCATTTCGACCGTATGGGGAATGATCGCAATGGTGCAGGTTGAGTCTTCTAGTTTGGCAACGGTCAGACTTATCCCTTCAATGGAAATTGACCCTTTGTACACCGTGTATTTTTCAACTTCTTCGGGCAACTCGATGCGCAGCCAGAAGTTTTCTGAATCTTGAATCTGCTCGAGGGCCAGAAATTTGCCAACACTGTCGACGTGGCCCTGAACGATGTGGCCTCCGAACCGGCCGTCGGCCTTCATGGGCAGCTCGAGGTTAACGAGAGCGCCTTCGTGAGTGCGCGAGAACGAAGTGCGCACCCAGGTTTCAGGAGCGAGATCGGCACAGAATGATCCGTGTTTGATGTCGAGAGCGGTCAGACAAACGCCGCTGACAGCAACGCTGTTGCCAGTTTTCAATTCTTTGGGCGTGTTTGTTGCGGTGATGGTGATGCGGCGATTTTCGCCGCGCTGCTCGATGCCACTGATGCGTCCAACTTCTTCGATGATTCCGGTAAACATGATGACCTCCATGAATATAGAAAATCATAATTCACCATGGAGGAACAGCGACACAGAGAAAAATCGGTTTTCAAAGTAGCCCTTACGGAGTTGCGGGTCATGTTCCGCTCAAGAATTTCTCAAGAGGCTGCCAATAGTGAGCATACCAACCCGCGGCGAGGTGTTCTGCCGTTCCCGCAGGAAAGCCGGCATGATCGAAAACAAGTTTCGTCGAGGAAGCTTGCCCTGTCAGTTCGAAGCGGGCGATGGAGTAGATGCCTGGCTCCCAGCTTACGACCCGCCACGCCTGGACGATGCGCTGATCTTCGACCAGCTCAATCTGGCGGCCGACGATGTAGTCCCCGAAAAGCGAGAAAGCCCCTCCCGGTTCGCGGCTGATCCTCGCTGGGTGAGAGCTGATATCCAAGCTCTTCATTGCATCGCTCAACGACTCTACCTTTTGGAATTGCGAGGCGTCGGTGAGTGCATCGTAGATGCGCTTCGGTGTGGCCTTGAGGATGACTTCCTGGTGTATGGCCTCGGCGGTCCGCGAAACCCCATTCTCCGCAGCGCCGAAGGCGCGTCTTGGACCGATCGTCAAGCCGGCGCCAGCCGCGCAGGTGAATTGCAGCAACCATCGACGACGAGTGAGATTGACAACATAGGCCCTGTTCATGGTTCCTCCGGAGGAACAGCGGTATTAATTGGGAGATTCAAAGCAACACGCATAACAGCATCGAATCAAGATATGTTCAAGATAATATTATTGGCTGAACACGAGACGCGGCACCATCAGCGGGAGGGCCAATGCCATACCCTAAGAGTCATCATGAACAAGTGCGGAAAAGGATCATCGACAGTGCCCGGCGCCTGTTTAATCGGAGAGGCTTCGAGAGCGTGTCGATCAACGAAATCATGCGGGTAGCGGGTTTGACGCATGGCGGATTTTATTCTTACTTCCAGAGCAAGAGCGACCTATACGCGGAAGTAATGAACTGCTTCTTCACCGACCCGGAATGGAAGAACTGCTGGGAAGGGGTCCATGTGGATCTGTCGGCGACAGATGTCGGAGCGCAAGTGGTAACTGCCTACCTGTCACGGCAACATTACGAAGACGTGGAAAACTCTTGTCCCATGGTCGCGTTGCCAACCGATGTGGCGCGAAGCGGCGAAGTGGCCAGACGAGCCTTTGAGACAGTCTTTCGGGCGATGGTAAGCGTTTTGGAGCGGAGCGTGAATGGGAACGGAACCAGCAACCGTGCTACGGCGCAAGCGATTGCCGCGCTCAGCATTGGCGGAATGATAGTAGCACGGGCCCTGGTTGACAGGGCACACGCAGACGAACTCCGAGGATCGTGCTTGCAGGTCGCATTGCAACTCGGAAATTGGCGGAAACCGAAAGGGAAGATCAGAGCGGGAAAGAAGGGAAGTAGAATCGAAGTATAGGGAGAGGACTCGTTTCTTCAAGCTTCTATCCTTCGTACGGGTCGCGCAGGTATCCTTCGATCGCGAAGTCGTTGCTGAAGCGGTGAAATCGAGTATCGGTCACGCCAAGGGAAGGTCCCTGAGCATCGCCCGAGAAAGAAACAGCATCAGAGCCGAGGATCACAGGCGCGTAATAGAAAAAAACTTTATCTACGGTGGCGGAGGCGAGCGCCACTGCGTTCAAGATCGAGCCGCCTTCGATCAGCAGGCTGGTGATTTCAAGCTCGCCAAGGCGCTTCAGTACCGCGTGAATATCGGGATGGCCGTGTGCATCGGCGGGCAGTTGCTCGAGGCGGATGTTACGAGCCTGCAGTTCACGCTTTTTGTTCTCGTCGGGAGACGAGCAGAAGATCAGCACATC
>JASIEN010000511.1 GCA_030045935.1 Candidatus Sulfotelmatobacter sp. | reverse complement strand
CTACCGGTAATTGAATCTCGTATTTCGGATTGGCCGTCATGCCGATCTGATGCGGAGTAACAGAATAAGGAAGCCGCTCTGACTCAACTGGATCGAGATCTCCACCCGATCAACCATCAGCAATCAGTCATCATCGGTATTCCTTCTGTTTTCGTGTCCTTATGTGGTCTAGCTCCGTTCCCGCAAATGCTCCAGCTTCCCCGCCGCCGCATCCAGCGTCTCCATCTTCTTGCAGAACGCGAAGCGCACCTGCTGTGCCCCGTCGCGCGTATGGTGATAAAAGCTTGACCCCGGAACTGCCGCAAGGCCGATCTCTCTCACCAGATATTTTGTGAACGAAACATCATCGGGAAAGTTGAACGCCGAAATGTCCGTCATCACGTAATATGCACCCCGCGGAAGGAAGCATTGGAATCCCGCCTGCTCGAGCGCAGGAATCAGCCGATCGCGCCTCGCTCGATATCCATCCGCAAGTCTCGCGTAATATTCGGCCGGCAAGCTCAACGCTGCCGCTCCCGCCTCCTGCAACGGCGCCGGAGCGCCAACGGTGAGAAAATCGTGCACTTTGCGAATCGCGTTGGTAATGTTCTCCGGCGCGACCGCCCACCCCACGCGCCATCCCGTCACGCTGTAAGTTTTCGACATTCCGTTGATGGTGACCGTACGGTCTTTCATGCCGTCAAGCGACGCCATCGAGATGTGTTGCGTGCCGTCATAAATAATGTGTTCGTAAATCTCGTCGGTGATCGCCAGTACATCGAACTCGACGCAAAGATCGCGAATTAACTCGAGCTCAGCGCGCGTGAAAACTTTTCCGGTGGGATTATTGGGTGTGTTCAAAATAATGGCCTTCGTGTGCACATCAAACGCGGCTCGCAATTCCTTCTCATCGAAAGTCCACTCATCCCCACCATCTGATGGCGGTCGCAACTTCACAAACCGCGGCCGCGCTCCACTCAACACCGAATCTGGCCCATAATTTTCATAAAACGGCTCGAAGATCACGACTTCATCTCCGGCGTTACACACGGCGAGCAAAGTAGAAATCATCGCCTCGGTCGAGCCGCAGCAAACGGTGACTTCTTTTTCCGGATCGACCGCAATCCCCTGCCACACGCCCATCTGCCGCGCGATCGCATTGCGCAGACTTTTCGCTCCCCACGTGATGGCGTACTGATTCACGTCGGCATCGATCGCCGCTCGCGCCGCCGCCTTGACTTCCGACGGTGCGGAAAAATCTGGGAATCCCTGGGCCAGGTTGACCGCGCCATACAGCATTGCCTGGCGCGTCATCTCGCGGATTACCGACTCGGTAAAATGCGAAACCTTGTCACTGAGGAAATGCTTTCTTTCAGGGGATATTGAAGACGACGTCACGTTCGACATGGTTGGCAGATTAGCACATTGAGAACCGGATGCGTTCTACGCGAGATCCCTCGCCCGCTGGGGAAAGCGCGAGGCTTCGGGATGACGCATCCGCAGCGGGATAGGCGGCGTCAGCGGCCCCACCCCCCGCCACCCGGCGTTTCGATCCGGATGCGCTCGCCACGCCGAAGACGAGCGCTGAACTTCCCCGGCATTTCTTCTTCTGCTCCGCCTTCGCGTATTACATAGGCCTTTCCCGCGCTTCCCTCCGATCCGCCGGCCAAGCCCCACGGTCCACGCGTGCGCCTGTCAGCTAGAAGCGTAACCTCGCAATCGGTGAGCACTTCAATTTCCCGCACAATGCCGTCGCCGCCATGGTACTTTCCCGTCCCGCCGCTGCCCCTCCGCAACGAATAGCGCCGAACGCGCAACGGATAAGCGTATTCCAGCGCCTCTGCCGGAGTGTTCAGCGAATTCGTCATGTGCGTGTGCACACCTGAAACTCCGTCTTTCGTCGGCCGCGCGCCCATGCCCCCGGCAATAGTTTCGTAATAAGCAAACGGCTCTCCCGTCCGCGGATCGATTCCGCCTATCGTCAAATTATTCATCGTTCCCGAGGCCGCCGCCGGAATCTTGTCAGGAACTGCCTGTGCCAGCGCTCGCAGCAGAACATCAACAATTCGCTGCGACGTTTCCACGTTCCCTCCTGCAACTGCCGCCGGCGGCCGGGCGTTGACAACCGTTCCTTCCGGCGCGATGACTTCGATTGGCCGCATCAGGCCAGCGGTCGCGGGTACGTCCTCGGCCAGCAGACAGCGAAAGACATAAAAGCATGCAGAATAAGTGATGGCCTCAACCGCATTCACGCTGCCCTGAACCTGCGGATCGCTGCCGCTGAAATCCACCGTCACCATGCGGCGCGGCCACTCACGGCCGCGAGAACTTCCGCTTGTGCTCTCGTGATCCCTCCTTCGCGACCTTGCTCCATGAACCCGAATGGCAACCTTAATCCTGATCGGCTTTTCGACGATCCCATCTCCATCAAGGAAATCTTCCGCTTGGTAAATCCCCGCTGGAACCTGAGCAAGAAATGCCCGCATCATTTCTTGGGAATAACCCAGCAGCTCCGCAGCCGCTTTTCTCACGCGCTCTACTCCGTAGCGCCCTGATATCTCTTTCAAGCGTTCGCCCCCGGTGTGGCAGGCTGCGAGCTGGGCGCGTAGATCGCCTTCCCGCTCCTCGGGCGTGCGAACGTTGTTCAGCAGCAAACCGAGCACATCGGACTCAATCGCGTCCCTGCGCATGATCTTGATGGGGGGAATGCGAAATCCCTCCTGATAGATTTCGCGGCACGGCCCCATCGA
>JASIEN010000510.1 GCA_030045935.1 Candidatus Sulfotelmatobacter sp. | reverse complement strand
GCGTTGCCGAGAGTGCCGAGAGTTGGCACGCTGAATAGCGCCGTGTTGAAAGCCAGACGCGGCGTGCCATCGGTATTGACAGCGCGGGGATTATGGTTGATTTCGAGATTGCCAGGGGTGAGGGCCGGAGTATCGACTCCGTTGTTGTTGATGCCGTTCGGCATGGAGCCGAGCAGGGAACTATCGGTATTGTTGTAGAGCGTCACCGGCAGTCCCGTGGAAAGGCGCGTGATTCCAGAGACGGACCAGCCGGAAGTCCAGCGATTTTGCGTGAGCCGATCGAGCGGCAGAGCGTAACGATAACTGACCACAAAATTCTGCCGCAGATCAAAGGCCGAGAGCGCCTTGCTCAACGCCGCGCCCATGGGATAGACCGGCTCAGACAGGCTGGAGGAATCGTCGAGCGACTTGCCGTAGGTGTACGCGGCCATCACCTCGAGCGATTTACTGGTATGACGCAGCGTGGCTTCGAGCGCGTTGAAATTGGAAAAGCCGATCGTCTTTTGATAAGTGATGCCGTCGAAATCGGCGCCAAATGGTCCGCGCGCCAGAACAGCGGTGCCGTTGGCGCGTGTGAAAACTCCGCCTTCGGCAAACGGTCCGCAGGTGGGCGAGCCAGGAGCAACCTGGTCTGGCCGGCTCACGCTGAGGCAGATTGCGGCCTCGCCCGGATTGGCCGAGGTCAATACCAGAAGATGATGCGCCTGCGAACCGACGTAACTGAGTTCGAGAAATGTCTTGGGCGCGACCTCGCGCTCCCAGGCTACGTTGTAACTTTCGGTATACGGAGATGTGTTGCGATAGTAGAACGCAGGATCGCCAGTGATGGGCAGGTAGTTTGACCAGTTCACCGTGGTGTTGGGATGCGCGGCCGAAGCCCCGAATTTCGGGACCGGCGAAGGAAATGGCTGGCCGTTGGTCAATCCGGTTGTGGCCGAGACGAATGGTTCTGTCAGAAGCGGCTCGCCGCTGGTGCTGTCATAGTCGTATCCGTAGGGAGCGTTGGCGCTCATGATGCCCGCTGAGAGGCCTTCGAATGTGGAGTAGAAAATTCCTATACCAGCGTGAATGCTGCTCTTGCCTGCGCCGCCGAAAAGTTTCTGGAGCAAGCCGTCATCGATGTTTGGCGAGTAGGAAAATCCCAGGCGCGGGGCAAAGTTGTTCCATTTCGTAGGAGAAAGTGTGGAAGCAATCCCAGGATCGCCAGGAAAAACCATTCCAGTTGGCGCGCCGGGATACACGCGCGATTGCTCGCCCAGAACGAAGGTTTGGATCTGGTTGTACTTTTCGTGCCAGGGCGGCAGAACGTCCCAGCGCAGGCCGTAGTTCACCACAAAGTTCGTGCGAGCCTGCCAACTGTCCTGCCCGAATGCCCCGATGTACTGATTGCGAATATAAAACGGGCCAGCATCGCCCTGCTCGTAAGTGCTGGCCACGCCCAGCAGGAAGTCGGCGAAGTCGGAGCCGGTTTCCGTCCCCTGAAAAACGAAAGAGCCGTTGTTGATCGAGTTCGACAAGATATTGACTTGATCACGATGAAAACTCCCGCCCAGCTTCAGCGTGTGCCGGCCGATCACGCGCGACAGGGAATCGCCCCATTGGAAGGTGTTGTTGATTTGCCGCTCTCCGGTCACATCTACGCCGATGGTGAAGTCGTTGAAGGCGACGTTCTCGATGCCTTCGACGCGTGGGTTCAGCGGGACGATGCCGAGCGTTCCCGCACCCGTGACAAAGCCTTGTGAGGCCAGCGATGGACCAACTCCTCCCGCAGGCTGGCCGATGATGTTGAAGTCGCGCATGTAACTGAAATGCGCTTCGTTGAGCGTTCGCGCCCCGTAGGCTTTGGTCAAGCTGACACTGAAAAGTTGGGCTCGTCCGTTTGAAATCGCGTTGAAGCCCGGCACATTCGCGCCACCCTGCGCCGTGGGATAAGGATTGTTCAAATCGTATTGATCGATGAAGTAGTAGGCAGCAAGATTGCCTAGAGACGTGCCTGTGTCGAAGCGCCCGGCGCCTTTATAGTCGCCGAGAGTTTCGTTTTGTGACGACGTGGAGAAGATGTTCTCGTTGATGTTGGCTTGGGGAATATATGCCAGTAAATTCCGCGCGGGCGCCGACCAGATCGAGCTGGGAATGATGGCGCCGGGGAAAACGCATTGCGAACTCGATGTGCAGCCCGCGCTGTAATATGGTTCGCCCGCGGTTACCGTTTGATTCAGCTTGGCAGAAAGTTGTGCGGCCCAAAAATCGGTGCTGACTGCACCGGTCAGCTGGCTGGCGAGGTCGGCGACGTTTCCCGAACGATCGGCGGCGCTGGGCACGACGATGTCTCCGGTTTCCTGCCCTTGTGTCATCTGCGTTCCCTGGAAATCGAAAAAGTAATAGGACTTGTCCTTGCGAATTGGGCCGCCAAAGGTGCCGCCAAACTGACTGCGGTCGTAGCGTGCCCGGCTGGTGCCGAAGTAGTTGCGGGCGTCAAGTCCGGTTGCGCGGAGGAACTCGAAGGCGCTGCCGTGAACGGCATTGCTTCCAGATTTTGTGGTGACCAGCACCTGGCCGCCGCTGAAGTTGCCGTGTTCGGCGTCGAAGCTGCCAGTGAGCAGCTTGAAATCCTGAATGGAATCGAGATTAGGAACAATCGCGGTTCCGTTATTGAAGTCTTCCTCCACAATTGAGCCGTTGACCGCGAATCCGTTGTTGGTTTCGCGCTGGCCGCTGATGGAAAGATTGCCTGTATCCAGATCACCCGACGGAGGTGTTGTGGTGCATCCTGACATTACCACCGCATTCGGCTGTTGCGAACTTTGCGGAACCACTCCGGCTTGAATGGCCAGCAGGTCGGTGTAGCTGCGGCCGTTGAGGGGAACCGCGGTCATGGTTGTCGAGTCGATTGTCTGTCCCAGCTCTGAGCTCGTAGTCTCGACACCGACAGGTTCCACCGTCACGCTCGTTGTTTCTCTTTGGGTTGCGATTGGCAGTTGGATATCGAGAGTAAGGATGCCGGAGCCCACCTCGATGCCCGGTCGCGTGACCCGCTCGAAACCTCTCATAATTACCTCGAGGTCGTAACGGCCGGCGGCTAATTGCATCGAGAAAGCACCGAAACCGTCGCTCGTGGTTTCAAGCACTGCACCCGAGCCGCTCCGCACTAGCACAGTTGCTCCGGGGATAACTGCGTCGCTGGCATCGGTAACCACCCCGCGAATGCCCGCCGACTCCTGCGCGTCCAGAATGAAATTGCTACAGCCCAGTAGAAAAGTCGTAGTAAGAAAAAAGATGAATGTGCGAGTCTTAAAATTGCGCCGCTGAGCCATCATTGGATTTGCTCCCGCTTACCTTGTGACCCATATGAACTATGAAAATGAATTTCATTTTCATAATCAGGATAGGCAATCGGGACGCGGCCTGGCTGTGACTCTCATCACAGTATTGGGTGACGCAAGAAGCCTGAATGGAGCGGTTGTCCCGCGCGGAAAAGGCAGGAAAAGAGCGGCAGAAAATGAAACGACTAGGTGACCAGGTAGCCGGAAGAACGGAGCATCTCGGCAATGCGCCGCGGGAAGGTCTGTTCCAGCTTGCGCGCCAGCCAATCCTGCAATTCTGCCTTTTGCCTGAGCTCCAGAGACTCGAATTCAAGCCCCATCAGCGCACTCTGGTATTGCCAGCGGATTCTTGTTTCCACGAAAAACTCGCGCGTGCAGCCCGGCAGAGTAAATTGCACGCGATCCACGGCAGGGGGCAGGTCGTCCGTGCGGGACCTGATAGCGATCCCGCCTTCGCTGATGTTCACAGTGTCACACAGCAATTTCGCCGCATCAGGGCTGCGAACAAAAACCGGCACAACGATGGGACAACGGAAGTATCTCCGCCGCTCGCGTATCACCATGCCATAGGCGGCCTTCAATGTTTGGCCGACGGACGACTCGGTTATTGGACGATGCAGCGCGAATATTGCGTTATGCTTGGCGTCTGGCTCCCCCTCCGGAGTGATGGCAAACGTGACCGCTCTGCGATTGGCGTGCGAGACCTCCAAGTGCTGGCAGAAGAGCCTGGCGGGTTCACCCAATTGCAAGTCGACGATCACGGCTTCAAACTTTTGCCTGTCGAGGAAGTCTAGAGCCAACAATGGGTCCTCACATATCTCGGGACGGATCGCGAGTGGCTGCAGGGCCTCGCTGATGAGGTCGCGAGCTCGCTGCTCGGCGCAAACAAGCAAGGCCGTGCCCACAAATTGAGAAGCGGCACCTTGAGACATGGCTACTCCTGTTTACTCCGAGATTTTCCGGCACTTCTGGCGCCCGGTTCTGGCGATTGAAAACACAATGAGCAACAGAGCCCCACTGGCAGAACTGAACACACTGACGCCGATTAAAAGCAGATAATTCATTGCTATCCCCATGCCCACTTTCAAACTGCTTATTTGGGCCATCTTCTGTGACACAGGAATAAAGATCAATGAGTAATATCCTGTAGAACAACACTAGTCAATAAGTGACTTATTACACTTACGAGCAATTTATCGTGTAAGTCGGACCTGGTGGATGCCGCGAACAGTTCCCGGCTTCGACTAACGACAAATAACGGCACAGCCGTTGACTATGCCGATTTGGGAGATTCACACGTTGCCTTCAGCGGAATGGCAGGGTTTACTCCTTTACCACTTTGTCTTCTCCGAAACTGTACCCAGTGTCTGAGTTAAGGTATGCTTCTCCACACGTAATCGAAATTCTTTTGGGGCAGTTCGATGGCTGATCTAGATGCGGTTCTAGAGCAGTTGCGGCAAGAGCGCAAACGTGCGGAACATGAGCTTAGGGAACTGGACAAGATAATAGCTGACCTCTGCAAAGCCAAAATGCGAACGCAGGCAGCATTGAGGCCGAGTGCCAAGAAGAGTCGGCTGTCGGCTGCGGCCAGGGAGCGGATTGCGGCCGCACAAAGAGCGCGCTGGGCGAAGGCCCGCGCCGAAAAAAAGCCAGGCTAGGCTGCCGCACGGAGGGAAGATTGATTGCTGCAACAGGTCGCATGGGCAGCGCTCACTGCGCGAGCGCGTTTGTGTCCGAGTACTCCGATAGAACCGGCTCACAGGTAGATGGCCGCGTCGCTCCTAGGACGTGGTAGCATTTTCTTAGCTCCTTCTGGCCGGCGCGAGCATGTTCCGCATTCGCCCCATTCCGATCTATTGGCCGGGCGCATTCCTGTTTGCGATTCTGTTCTTGCGCTCGGCGCTCGCGGCTGAGCAGTCTCCGTGGATTGAGATTCATTCCGCGCACTACACGGTCATCACTGACGCAGGCGAAAAAAGAGGACGTGAAGTCGCCCTGCGATTCGAACAGATGCGTGCGGTTTTTGGCTCGCTGTTGATGAAAGACCGGCTGAGTGAGCCGCTGCCGCTGACCATCCTCGCCTTCAAGAACGACCAGAATTACTACCAGACTGCGCCGCTGAAACAGGGCGAGCCAATCGATACCAACGGATTTTTTCTTCCCGGCGAAGACCGCAATTTCATCGTGCTGAATCTTTTCGAGCCGGAGCCTTGGCGCACTGTGGCACATGAGTTCGCGCACCTGCTCATGAATTACAACTATCCTCCGGTCGAAGGCTGGTTCGATGAAGGCATGGCCGAATATTTCGGCTCGATTCGCGTCGACGACAAACGATGCGAGATCGGCGCGGACCCCGAGTTGGGGGCGCTCTATAAGGAAGACCTGCTTCAGAACGAGCAGGAGGTGCGCAATCCGCCGAAATCGCTGACTGAGTTGTTGAGCGGTCAGGTATGGCTCACCCTGCCTGACCTGCTTACCATAAAACATGACGTTTCGAACTACGTCGAAAGCACGCACCACACGCTGTTCTATGCGCAGTCATGGATTACGGTGCATTACCTCATCAACCAGAAAAAGATGCCCGAGACGGGCGCCTATTTCGACCTCGTCGAAAACCAGCGTGTGCCAGTGGAAGAAGCCGTCCGAAAGGCATACGGAGTTTCGGCAGGCGAGTTCGATCAGGCCGTGAAGGCCTATTTCCACTCGCTCACTCCGCTGTTTGTGGCGCTCGACGCTTCCAAGCAGCCTCAAGCGGGGCAGCCCGGCAGCCCTCAGCCATACCAGTTTCCTGCGCTAATCACGCCCAACGACGGCGAAATCACCTTGAAGCCAATTGCCGAAAATGATGCCCACGCGATCGTGGACGAGGTGAAGATCAGAATTCCGGAGAGGCGCGATGCCGGAATGGCAGAACTGAAGGTCCTCGCCACAACGGCGCAGCAAGCTCCCGCCAAACCGTTTGCCAACTGGATTCCGAAGAAAGTCCAAAAGGAAGGTAAGGATAAAGACGAGAGTGAGGGTCCGCTGGTGAATGCGGTGGGCAATGAGATCGCGCATCGCGCCCTGGCCTGGGATGCGATTCAGCGCGCCGATTATGACACGGCCGCCGCGGAGCTGGACGACGCAGCAGCCCTCAATCCACAGGACATGTGGATTCGTTATTACGTTGCGGTGATGAAATACCGCATCTCGCAGGCGAAGCACATAGAAATATCTGGCTTGCCGAATGAGTTGCAGGACTTGAAGGCGGTGCTGGAATGGCGTCCGGAATTCGCTGAGGCGTATGACATGCTCGCGGTAGCGCGGATGCAGGGAGGCGGACAATTGGCGGCGTTGCAAGCGGAACGCACGGCGATTCAGCTGAGCCCGCGCAACCAGAAGTATGTTTTGCATCTGGCTGAGATTTACGTGGACGACAAAAAATGGGATGCGGCGCGGGCCTTATTGGAAAGACTTAAGAGCAGCAACAATCTGCAGATCGCCAGCGCAGCACGGGAGCAACTAGACCGGATTTTTGCCGAGCGGAAGTATGGAATTACCGGCGCCAATGTGGCCGCAACCAGTAAGCTGGAGCCGCAGAAGTCGCCGTTTGACGTCCTGGAAGAGGATGCCGCCAAGCGCGCCGCTGCAGAGAACGCAACGCACAGTGACGGAACGGGGAGCATTGCCGATCTGCGAGCAGCAAAGTTCGTGCAGGGAAGATTGGTGTCAGTGGATTGCTCGCAGGCGCCGGCAGCGACTCTGGTGGTAAGCGCGGAGGGGAAGCTTCTGAAACTGCGGACCGCGGATTACAAATCTCTGTTGCTCATCGGGGCAGACAGCTTTTCCTGCGACTGGAGCAATCGCAGAGTGTCGGTGAACTATAAGCCGGGCGGAATGGCTGATGGCGACGTGGTATCAGTCGAAGTGCGGTGAGGGAAGGGTTTCGTGAGATCGCCAGTGCTGCTATCGGGGATCGTGGTACGACTGCGAAAACGAAGCCGCACACACCAAGAACTGAGGCAGGCGACACGCCTGCGGGAACGAGAAACCCCTCCTGCGATAAACAGGAGGGGAAAGCACTTACAAGAACGAGCTTGTTAGGCGCGGACTACGTTGCCCGCCTGAAAGCCTTTGGGGCCTTTGAGCAGATCAAACTCCACGGTTTCACCCTCGTTCAGTGAGCGGTAACCGTTCTCTTGAATGGCAGAGAAATGTACAAAGACGTCTTCGCCGGTGGAGCGCTGGATAAATCCGTATCCCTTCGCCCCGTTGAACCACTTAACTGTTCCCTTCTCTCTCACAGAAAAACTCCTTTCGCAGTCGTGAAGAATTGATCGC